>NZ_LQIR01000006.1:0-108432 GCF_001499925.1 Mycobacterium lehmannii | reverse complement strand
GTTGCCGGCCACCGCCGCCCCCGGTGTACGTCCCGCCGCCACCTGCGCCGAACGTCAGCGTGTGCGCGAATGTGGGGCGACGGATCAGCGTGAGCGGTTGCATCTGACCGCTGACCCATCTGCTTGACTGACGGCCGTGGACCGCGCTTCGTTCGACCGTCTCTTCGATATGACCGACCGCACCGTGATCGTCACGGGCGGCACGAGGGGCATCGGCCTCGCGTTGGCCGAGGGCTTCGTCCTCGCCGGCGCCCGCGTCGTCGTGGCCAGCCGCAAACCCGAGGCCTGCGAGCGGGCCGCGGAACATCTGCGCCACCTCGGGGGTTCGGCGGTCGGCGTGCCGACCCACCTGGGTGAGGTCGATGCCCTCGAGGCGCTGGTGCAGCGCACCGTCGACGAGTACGGCGGCGTCGACGTGGTGGTCAACAACGCCGCCAACCCCCTGGCGCAACCACTGGGTGCGATGACGCCCGATGCGTTGACGAAATCCTTCGAGGTCAACCTGCGCGGGCCGGTGTTCCTGGTGCAGGCGGCCCTGCCCTACCTGAAGGCCAGCGCGAAAGCCAGTGTGATCAACATGGTCTCGGTTGGGGCGTTCAACTTCTCGGCGTTGACCTCGATCTACTCTGCCAACAAGGCCGCACTGATGTCGTTCACCCGATCGATGGCCGCCGAGTTCGCGCCCTCGGGCATCCGGGTGAACGCGATCGCCCCCGGACCGGTGGACACCGACATGATGCGCAACAACCCGCAGGAGGTCGTCGACGGGATGGCGCGCAGCACCTTCCTCAAACGACTCGCATCGCCCGACGAGATGGTCGGCACCGCCCTGCTGTTGGCCTCGGATGCCGGCAGCTACATCACCGGAACGGTCATGATCGTGGACGGCGGCGGAACGCCTCGCTAGCCTCGCGCATCTCGCCGCTGGTCGAGGCCAGGATCTGGCTGCGGTTCTCCAAGTGCAGGGCCGCTTCCAGGCTCGACGCCTCCAGGTTCGCCCACAGCACCTGCTTCGTCGACTCGAGGCCGAACTTGCCGTAGCCGCAGAGTGTCTCGGCGATCGCCATGGCGTCGAAAACGATCGCTTCGTCGGTCGACACCCGCGACACCAAGCCGAGCCTCAGCGCTTCGGGGCGTCGACAGCGCGCGCGGTGAGGATGAGGTCGAACGCCGGGCCGGCGCCGATGATCCTCGGAAGCGTGTAGCTGACCCCGATGTCGCAGCCACCGAGGCCCAGCTTGATGAACTGTGTGCAGAAGCGCGCCGACTCCGAGGCGATGCGGATGTCGCAGGCCAGCGCGATGCCCATTCCCCCGCCGTACGCGACCCCGTTCACGGCGGCGATCACCGGTTGGCGCAGCCGGTGGATGCGTGCGGTCAGGTCGGCGATGCGTTCCTGCCAACGCATGCCCGAACGCGGGAACTCCGTTCCCTGGCCTGTCTTCTCCGGGTTGGGATCGGTGAGGTCCAGACCCGAGCAGAACCCACGTCCGGCGCCGGTGAGCACGACGACGCGGCACTCGTTGTTGGAGTCGATCTGCGCCAGCGTCGAGTGGAGGTCCTCGACGAGTTCGTAAGACAGCGCGTTGAGCTTCTCGGGGCGGTTCAGCGTGAGGACGGCGATGTCGGGGCGGGGGTAGGCCAATTCGAGGTGCGGCATGCAGCACACGCTAACCCGCGCCGGATTTCACCCGCTGCTGCGCCATCCCCCGACACCGACTGCGATCATCCGCAGCTGCTTGACTGCCACCCGCTTGATCTCGTTGAGCGCGGCCTGGTCGTGGGCGTCCTCGATGGCCTCGGCGATCACGATCATCGCGTTGACGAACAGGCTGGCCAGGATGTTGAGATCTTCGCTGCTCCACGTGTTCAGGTTCGGGAAACGGGCCAGGTCGATCGCGAGCTCGGAGGTGATCAGCCGGATCTCGGTGCGGATGGCGTAGCGCAGAACGGTGACGCCGCTGTTCCGTTCGCGGCCGATGAACCGCCAGTGCTCGCGCCGTTCGTTCACGCCGTCGATGAGGATGTCGACGCTGGACTCGATGACCCGTTTCGGGTCGAGCTTGCCGGCGCGGGCCCCGCGCAGCATGTCGCGCAGGCTGCGGAACGACTCGTCGATGAGGACGAGCCCGAGGGCTTCCATCGACTCAAAATGCCGGTAGAAGGCCGCAGGCACGATACCCGCTTCGCGGGTGACCTCGCGCAGGCTCAGCGCGGAGAAGCTGCGGTCTTCGAGCAACTTGAGGGCGGCCGCGACGATCGCCTGCCGGGTGGCCTCCTTGCGCTCTTCGCGGGACATGGTCGTGCGCGGGTGCTCGCGCGATCGTGACCGTCCCGACCGGCTCGACCGTGAGCTAGGCGTACGACTGTTCACTGTGTGAAACATACCACAACCTGGGTGAATGGGTTGACGAGGTGCTGCACATGCGGGGACGGTGTACATATGTTCACTCAAACGTTGACGCGTGGTCTCCGGGACAGGGTGCTCGGGTCGCCGCTGGTCGACCTGCTCACCGGCCCCCATGGCGTGGACCGATACACCGAGCTTGTCGCGCCCACGTGGACGCGCTCAGATGCTCGCGCGGAAGTCGTCGCGGTGCGGCGGCAGACCCCGCGCAGCGTCACCCTCACGCTGGAGCCGAATCAGGCGTTCACCGGTTTTCGCGCCGGACAGCACATCAACCTCACGGTCGAGATCGACGGTCGTCGTCGCACCCGGCCGTACTCGCCCGCCAACGCCGAGGGGGACCCTTACCTCGAGCTGACGGTGGGACGCCACGACGGCGGGCTGGTCTCCGGTTACCTGTGCGAGAACGCCCGCCCCGGCATGGTGGTGGGTCTTGACTCGGTCGGCGGCGACTTCGTGCTCCCCGACGACGCACCGCGCCGCATCCTGTTCGTGTCGGGCGGCAGCGGCATCACCCCGGTGATGTCGATGGCGCGGACGCTGCGAGCCGGCGGGTACGGCGGCGAGGTGGCATTCATCCACTACGCCCGCTCGGCCGAGGACGCGTGCTACCACGCCGAGCTCGACGCCATGACCGGCGTGCGGGTGCTGCACGGCTACACGCGGTCGACGGCCGGCTCCGACCTGACCGGCCGGTTCGGACCCGCGCATCTGGCGGCGGCGATGCCCGACCCCGACGCGGTGTTCGTCTGCGGCCCGCCCGAACTCGCGTCGGCCGTGCGCGAGCACTGCACGAACGTGCACTCGGAAAGCTTTGTCCCCCCGACGTACACCGCGCCCGTCGAACCCTCGGGCGGCACGATCACGTTCGCCGACAGCGGAGTCGCGGTGACCGACGACGGCCGCCCGCTGCTGGAGCAGGCCGAAAACGCAGGCCTGACCCCCGAAAGCGGATGCCGAATGGGCATCTGCCACAGCTGCACCCGCCGCAAGACGCGCGGCGTGGTGAAGAACCTGGTCACCGGCGCGGTGTCGACCGCGGAGGACGAAGACGTGCAGATCTGCGTCTCGGCTCCTGTCGGCGACGTCGACCTCGCGTTGTAGAAACCGAAAAGGAGTTCGACATGACTGTCATCACCGATATCACTTCGAAACCGCACACCCTCGAAAAGACGGTGGCGGGCAGGAAGATCAGTCTGACCGCCGAGCAGGCCGAGGCCTTCGGCCGCGAACTCGACGCGCTCAAGGAGCGCGTGATCGCCGACCTTGGCGAGCGCGACGCCACCTACATCCGTCGAATCATCAAGACGCAGCGTGCATTCGAGATCGGCGGGCGGGCCCTGCTGTTCGGCGGGGTGTTCCCACCGTTCTGGCTGGCGGGCACCGCGCTGCTGGGGCTGTCGAAGATCCTCGACAACATGGAGATCGGCCACAACGTCATGCACGGTCAATACGACTGGATGGGCGATCCGAACATCTCCAGCCGGGGCTTCGAGTGGGACACCGCCTGCCCGGGCGAGCAGTGGCGCCACTCGCACAACTACATGCACCACACCTACACCAACATCGTGGGGATGGACCGCGACGTCGGTTACGGCATCCTGCGAATGAGCAAGGACCAGAAGTGGACGCCGTACTTTCTCGGCAATCCGGTCTATGCCTTCCTGCTGATGGTGCTGTTCCAGTACGGCGTCGCGCTGCACGAACTCGAGACCGAGCGCATCCGCGCCGGCGAGATCACGATCGCCGACAAGCGCGAGATCCTCGAGGGCATCTGGCGCAAGACCAAACGCCAGACGCTCAAGGATTACGTCGCGTTCCCGCTGCTGGCCGGGCCGTTCGCGCCGTGGGTCGTCGCGGGGAACCTGACCGCGAACCTGATGCGCAACGTGTGGGCGTACATGATCATCTTCTGCGGCCACTTTCCCGACGACGTGCAGGAGTTCTCCGTCGAGGAGACCAAGGCCGAGACGCGGGGTCAGTGGTATTTCCGACAGGTGTTGGGCTCGGCGAACCTGACGGGTGGAAGGCTGTTCCACATTCTGAGCGGGAACCTGTCGTTCCAGATCGAGCACCACCTGTTCCCCGACATCCCGGCGCACCGCCTGGCCGAGATCTCCGCGGAGGTCAAGGACATCTGCACCCGCTACGGGATCCCGTACAACGCGGGGTCGCTGCCGCGGCAGTTCGCGACGGTGGTGCGCAAGATCGTCCGACTGGCGTTGCCGTAACGCCTCCGGCGCGGCGAGACTGCGGTTTCTGATGGGAATCGGTCGAAACCCGTCATAAACCGCAGTTTCGGCACGGTTCAGGTCTGGCAGACCGGACACCAGTACGAGACGCGATCGCCCGGCTTGCCGGGACGCACCGAGTCCGACTCGATGGGCGTGCCACAGCGTCGGCACGGTCGGCCACGCCGGCCATAGACCCACAGGTCGCGACCGCCGCGGGTGTCACCGGTCGTGGTCCGGTTGACGCGGGACCTGTTCAGCCACAGCATGTCTCGGGCCCGCTGCACCATCCGCAGCGGGTCTTTGACCTTGCCGACCGGGGTGGTGGGCAGGTAGCCGGTGACGAAGCAGAGCTCGTTGGCGTAGACGTTGCCGACGCCCGCCATCACGCGCTGGTCCAGCAGCGCGTCGGCCAGCGGCCGTTCCGGGTCCTCGACGAGGTTGGCCCTGGCGACGCGCGGTTCCCAGTCGTCGCCGAGCAGGTCGGGGCCGAGGTGGGCGACGGCTTCCATATCGTGGTCACGCTGCAGGATCTCCAGCACACCGAGGTCGACACCGGCAGCTCGGGAATCGCTGGTGTGCAACAGGATCCGGATCTTGTACTCCGGTACCCGACGGATCTGGCCGCCAACCAGCCAGGCGCCCTCCATCTTCAGATGTGAGTGGATGCTGGCGTCCCCGACGCGGATGAACAGGTGCTTACCCCGGCTGATCACCTCGTCGACGACGCAGCCCGTCAGGTCGACCGTGGCGAACTTGGGCACCCGAACGTCACAACGGGTGAGCGGCTTGCCGACCAACGCCTCGCGCAGCTTCGTGGCGGTGCGGTAGACCGTGTCGCCTTCGGGCATGCCTCAGCGCCTTCTGTTCGTCGCGCAGGCTCTCATCACCGTAACCGCAGGCCGCGCGGTGTACGGGCGAACCCAGCGCCCAGCAGGGCGTCGTGCACCGCGGCGCGCTCGCCTTCTGCACCCGGTTCGAGAACCGGGACCCCGTTGACCTTCTCGACGAGAAACGATCCGACCCGACCGCTGCTGACCAGATCGGCCAGGGCCGCGGCGGCGGCGACGTGCGCGTCGGTGTCCTCGGCGAAGCTCAACAGCGAGCGCCCGCCACGTTCGAGGAACCACACCAGTTCGCCGTCGACCATCGCGACCAGCGCACCGGCTTTACGACCGGGGCGGTGCGTGACGTCGTCATCGGATCGCCGTGTCGGCCACGGAAGTGCGGCGCCGTAGGGGTTTGCCGGATCGGCGGCCGCCAGGACGACCGCGTGGTACTCGCGGTGGTCCTGGTCGACGCTGTCCAGATAGGTCCGCAAGCGGTCCACCGTGGATGCGACGGCGAACTGGGCCCCGCCGAGTGACTCGACGAAATAGCCCCGCTGGCATCGGCCGGCATCCTCGAACGCCGTCAGCACCTTGTAGAGCATCGCGAAGCCGCCGGGCACGCCCTCCGCGCCGACGGCGCCCTTGGTCAGCACGCCGTGCCTGCCGAGCAGCAGTTCGGCCTGGAAGTGCGCGCGCACAGTCGATTCCGGTTCGGCGACCGGCAGCGCCGACCACCGGCCCGCCACCGTGGGGTCGGCGTTGCGGGTCTGGGCGTGCGCGACGCTGTAGCTACTGAGCCGCGGCGCCCGTCGCCGCTGGCGGTGCGCGGGTGCGCCGCGCCGCCCCGACGCCCCGCGGGTGCCCATCAGCTTCGCGCGCACCGGCGCGAACGTGTCGCCGGTGATCCAGCCCGCCCAGACCAGATCCCACAGCGCGTTCTTGTGGTCTTCGGTCGGGTTGTCCGCGAGCTGACGGAAGAAGTAAGCGCCGCCAGCCTGACCGGGTGAGCCGAGCGCATCGAGGATCGCCCGGTGGGTGTCGGTGAACTCGATCTCGGTGGGGGCGGTCAACGTCAACGGCGCCGACTCGGCGGCATGGAAGGCGATCCACCCGTCGCCGCCACCGATCTGGCCGGCTCCCGACCAGGTGACCTCACCGGAGGCCAGCAGTTCGTCGAGCATGGCGGGCTGGTAGTCGCGGACGCGCTGACCGAACACCAGCGGCTCGACGGCCGAAGCCGGAATCGGCACGCCCGCAAGCTGATCGATCACGGCAACGAGCCCGTCGACGCCGCTGTTGTGCGCCGAGCCAACCGTCTGCCACGCGGGCAGGAAGCGCCCGTACGCCGCGGTGCTGACCGGCTCGATCTGTGCGCGCAGCGCCGCCAGCGACCGGCGCCGCAAAATCTTGAGCACGTCGCTGTCGCACCATTGCTCAGCAGCGCCGGGGTCGGCGACCGGCAGATCGGTGAACTCACCGCGAATCAGCTTGCCGTCGATGGCCATCCGGCCCAGCACGTCGGCGGTGACGCGCAGACCCAGGCCGAACCGCGCGGCCGCATCGTGTGTGGTGAACGGCCCGCGGGTGCGGGCGTAGCGGCCGAGCAGCTCACCCAGCGGGTCGTCGACAGACTCGGTGAACGCCGTCGGCACCCCGACCGGCACGGCCACACCCACGCCGTCGCGCAACAGGCCGATGTCCTCGATCGCGGCCCACCACGTCTGGTCGGCGAACGACACGGTCAACGCGCGCTTGGCGGCGCGCAGGCCCTCGAGCCAGCCGCCGATGTCGGAAGTCGTGCAGCGGTCGGCGATCTCGGCTTCGGTCAACGGGCCTAGCAGCCGCAGTAGGTCGGCGATGCCCTCGGCGTCACGGGCCCGCCGGTCGTCGCTCAGATGCTGCAGTTGTCGCGTTGTACTCGTGATGACCTGCGGATCGAGCAGCTCGCGCAGCTCGACCCGGCCCAGCAGTTCGGCGAGCAGGACGCTGTCCAGCGACAGTGCCGCCGCGCGGCGTTCGGCCAGCGGGCTGTCGCCCTCGTACATGAAGGCGCCGACATAGCCGAACAGCAGCGACGCGGCGAACGGTGACGGCGTGGTGGTCTCCACCTCGACGATGCGCAACCGGCGCTGTGCAACCCGGTGCATCAGCTCCGTCAGCGCGGGCACGTCGTAGACGTCCTGCAGGCACTCCCGCACGGCCTCCAACACGATCGGGAAGTCGGGATACTTGCGCGCGACGTCGAGCAATTGCGCGGCGCGCTGGCGCTGATGCCACAGTGGGGATCGCTTGCCAGGATGGCGGCGCGGCAGCAGCAGCGCGCGGGCCGCACACTCGCGGAAACGGGACGCGAACAGCGCCGAGCCTCCGACCTCGGCGGTGACGATCGGCTCGATCTCGTCGGCGTCGAAAACGAAAAGGTCCGCGCCGGGAGGCGCGTCCTCGGTATCGGGCAGCCGCACGATGATGCCGTCGTCGGACGCGGTGGGCTTCTCCTCGATGCCGTACCGCTCACGCAGCCGTCGCGACACCGCCAGCGCGAGCGGACCGTGCACCCGCAGTCCGTAGGGCGAGTGCAGGATGACGCGCCAGTCGCCGAGCTCGTCGCGGAACCGTTCGACGACGAACGTGGCGTCCGAAGGGACGACACCCGTGGCTTGGCGCTGGTCGTCGATCAGCTGCCACAGGTTGTCGGTGGCGAACTGGTCGAAGCCCATTGAGCGGCAACGCTGGTCGAATTCGTCCTTACCGAGGCGGGCCAGCTCGCCGGTGTACGCCCCGACCGCGGCGCCCAGTTCGGCCGGGCGGCCGACGCCGTCGCCGCGCCAGAACGGGAGTCGCGCCGGCTGGCCGGGGGCCGGGATCACCAGGACACGGTCGTGGGTGATCTCGGTGATCCGCCAACTCGTCGCGCCCAGCGAGATGACGTCGCCCGGGCGGGACTCGTACACCATCTCTTCGTCGAGTTCCCCGACGCGGGAGGGCTTTTCCGAATCGGTGGCCAGATAGACCGTGAACAACCCGCGGTCGGGGATTGCGCCGCCGCTGGTGACCGCCAGCCGTTGTGCACCCGGCCGGGCCGTCAGCGTGCCGGTGTCGCGGTCGTACACCAGGCGGGGTCGCAGCTCGGCGAACTCCGTCGACGGATACTTACCCGACAGCAGGTCCAGCGTCGCCTCGAACGCGCTGCGCGGCAGGGTGGCGAACGGGGCGCTGCGCCGCACGGCGTCGAACCAGCGGTCGGCGTCGAGCGGTTCGAGCGCACACGCGGCGACCGTGTGCTGCGCGAGCACGTCGAGCGGGTTGGTCGGCACCCGCATGGTCTCGATCTCACCGGAGAGCATCCGCTTGACCGTCACCGCGCAGCCGATCAGGTCGGTGCGGTGCTTGGGGAACAGCACACCCTGCGAGATCTCGCCGACCTGGTGGCCGGCGCGGCCGATGCGCTGCAGCCCGCTGGCCACCGAGGGCGGGGCCTCCACCTGGATCACCAGATCGACTGCGCCCATGTCGATCCCGAGTTCCAGGCTCGAGGTCGCGACGACGGCCTTGAGCCGGCCGCTTTTCAGGTCGTCCTCGACGATCGCCCGCTGTTCCTTGCTGACCGAGCCGTGATGCGCGCGGGCCAGCAGCGTGGGTGCACCCGACGCCTGCCCGCTGCCCATGATGTGCGCGGGTGAGCCGCCCGCGACGCCGGTGTTGGGTCCCGTCTCGAGCTCTTGGCCGGTGCGTTCGGCGTGAATCTCGTTGAGCCGCGACGTGAGTCGTTCGGCGAGCCGTCGCGAGTTGGCGAACACGATCGACGAGTTGTGCGATTCGACCAGGTCGACGATGCGTTCCTCGACGTCGGGCCAGATGGTGTTGTTCTCGAGGTTCGCCATATCGGGCACCGGCACCTGGACCGACAGGTCGAACGTCTTGGCGGCGGGCGGCGCCACGATCGTCGTGCGGGCCTGACCCGACAGGAACCGCGCCACCTCCTCTGGGGGTCGTACGGTGGCCGACAACCCGATCCGCTGCGCGGGCGTGTCCAGAAGTTGGTCGAGCCGCTCCAGCGACAGCGCGAGGTGGGCGCCGCGTTTGGTGGCCGCCACGGCGTGCACCTCGTCGACGATGACGGTCTCGACGTTGGCCAGGGTGTCGCGCGCCGCCGAGGTCAACATCAAAAACAGCGATTCGGGCGTGGTGATGAGGACATCGGGCGGCCGGGCGATCAATTCGCGCCGTTGCGCCGGGGAGGTGTCGCCGGAGCGCACGCCGACGCTGATCCGCGGGGCCGGTACGCCGCGCCGTTCGGCCACCCGGGCGATACCGGTCAGCGGGGTGCGCAGGTTGCGCTCCACGTCGACGGCGAGTGCCTTGAGCGGCGAGACGTACAGCACTTTGGTGCCGGCTCGCGGTTCGGCGGGGACGGATGCCAGTTGATCGATTGCCCACAGGAACGCCGCGAGCGTCTTACCGGACCCGGTCGGCGCGATGACGAGCGTGTTGTCCCCGTCCGCGATCGCCGACCAGGCCTGGGCCTGGGCGGGCGTCGGCTCGGCGAACGTGCCGGTGAACCATTCCCGGGTCAGGTCGCTGAACCGGGCGAGGGGGGATTTGCTCATCGACATCCATCGTGCACCCCGCCACCGACACGTTTCCGGCGATTTCGGCGCTGTAGGTATCGTCCAGCGCTAGTTAGCGCGCCGAAATCACAGGTCAGCGGCGTTTCGGCGAGACCGCTTCGCGGAGGGCAGAAGGGATGCCACCGACCCGTCCGACGGCGTCGAACAGGGCGTGTGCGCACGCGTCGGCGACCGGACCGGCCTCGATGGACGGGTCCATGAGCCGTTGTCTGCACATCTCGAAAGTGAAGGCCAGCCAGCCGTAGACGGTAATGCGGAGATCGCGCTCCACCTTGGAGTCCAGGTCGTCGCCGACGGCGGCATGGATGCGGCCGAGGATGCGGTTGGCCTGACGGTCGTTGTCGGTGTCCTCGATGCCCCGCAGCACCGGGTCGGAGCGGCCCGATCCCACGTAGGCGGCCCATGCGCCGTGGGGGTGTTCGTCGTCGTAGCGCAGATACGCGAGCACACCCTCGCGCACCTGGTCGAAGAGGCTCTGCCCAGGGCGCGGTGGCACGTTGGTGGCCTCGAACAGCCGCTCGCCCTCGGCGCGGATCACCGCGGCGAAAAACGCTCGCTTATCCGGGAAGTAGTGGTACATCAGCGCACGCGACACTCCGGCGCGTTCAGCGATCTCGTCGATGCGGACCTCGTCGTAGGGCCGCTGACCGAACACCTCGGCACCGAGCGTCAGCAGTTCGCTGCGTCGGTCGGCGGGGGAGAGCCGCCGTCGGGACTCGGCCATGGCGTCATCCTAGTGAACACATGTCAAACAGCGGCTCTTCCGACGTGCCGCGGAGTATTCGAAGCGCTCGGGGGTAACCCCGAGGGCGAGACATTCCGCGAGCACGAGAGGCCATCGATGAGTTTTCCAGAACAGCAGCAGTCCCCGCCGGGTGTGCAGAGCGAGATGACCCCGGCCCCCGATTGCGGGGAGACGAGCTACCAGGGGTCGGGCCGGCTGACCGGTAAGCGCGCGGTCATCACCGGAGGCGACAGCGGAATCGGCCGCGCGGTCGCGATCGCCTACGCGCGCGAGGGCGCCGACGTGCTGATCGCTTACCTGAACGAGGACGGCGACGCCAAGGAGGTCCAAAAGTACGTCGAGGACGCCGGGCGCAAATGTGTGCTAATGCCCGGTGATCTCTCCGACCCGGCGCACTGCCGCGCCGTCGTGGACCGCGCCGTCGAGGAATTCGGCGGCATCGATGTGCTCGTCAACAACGCCGCCTACCAGATGACGCACGACACCCTCGACGAAATCAGCGACGAGGAGTGGGATTACACGTTCCGGCTCAACATCGGGGCGTACTTCTACCTCGTGAAGGCCGCGCTTCCGCACATGGGCGCCGGTGCGTCGATCATCGGCAGTTCATCGGTGAACTCCGACATGCCGAACCCGAAGCTGGCGCCATACGCGGCCACCAAGGCGGCGATCGCCAACTTCTCCGCGAGCTTGGCGGAGATGCTGGGCGAGAAGGGCATTCGCGCCAACAGCGTTGCACCGGGCCCGATCTGGACGCCGTTGATCCCGTCGACGATGCCGCCGGAGAAGGTCAAGAAGTTCGGGGAGAACACGCCGCTGGGCCGTGCGGGCCAGCCGGTCGAACTGGCGCCGGTCTATGTGATGCTGGCGTCCGACGAGGCGAGCTATGTGACGGGCGCGCGGATCGCGGTGACCGGCGGCAGGCCGATCCTGTAGCGTGCTGCGACCGGTCGATCGTGCGGTTTCATCCGCGACACGCCGAATTCGCGGATGAAACCGCACGGTCACCATGTTTTCGGGCAGCCGCGGGCGATCAGCGCCTCGCCGACTCGCTCGAGAAAGACCCGCGGCTGGTTGTGCAACATGCCGCTGGTCAGTCGGATGTCGTTCCAGCCGAGACGCGGTAGCAGCCAGTACCGCTCGGCATCGGCCGTACGTTGTCGCGGGTCAGTCCAGTGGTGTGCGCCTTCGAAATCCACGCCGACGCGGTACTGCCGCCATCCGAGATCGATGCGGGCGACCACGCGCCCCGAACGGTCGAGCACCCGTATCTGGGTTTCCGGACGCGGAAATCCAGCCTGTATCAGCAACAGTCGGGTCAGTGATTCGTACGGCGACTCCGCGCCGCCGTCGACGAGGTCCAGTGTTCGGCGCAGCTGCCGCAAGCCGCGCACGCCGGGATGGCGCTGCGCCACCTCGTCGATGTCGGCGGGCTTGAGGTCCGTCGCATTCATCAGCGCGTCGATGCGTTGAACCCCTTCATCGAGCGGGAGCCGGCGGCCGAGGTCGAACGCGGTGCGCTCCGGCGTCGTCACGGGCATCCGGTGGGCCATCCGGATCTCCTCCGGCAACAGTGTGTCGCTGTGGACGGTGATCTGTTTCGGCGGTCGCCGATTGGACAACACGAGTTCGGCGGGGACGTCAGACTCGATCCATTTCGAGCCGTGTATTGCCGACGCCGATAGGCCTGCCAGTACGCCGCGTCGGCGTGACCACAGCCAGGCGGCTCTGGCCCGGTCGACGGCCGACAGCTCGGCCCCCCGCGGCACCCATACCCCGGGATAGATACCGGTGTGGAACTGCCGCAACTCGCGAAACGTCAGTAGTCCCGCGTCGAGTGCCTCGGTTGCTCGAAACGGCCAGTCGAGATCTTCCATGGCCGCAACGGTCGCGCCCCGCCACGACATCGTTCGGCGTGAGAGCCCACGTTATCCACAGCTTTGCCGACGCGATTGTGCGGTCTCATCCGCTTCTCGCGGCGTGTCGCGTATGAAACGGCACGTTCGCGCGGTCAGAGCGCGGACGGCTCCAGAAGTCGCCGGATCGTCGACCGTAACCGCGGGAGGTCGGCGCCGCCGACCAGCTCACATCCGTGAAGCTCGGCGAGTTTGCGTGCGGCGGTGGTGAATTCGTGGTTCGTGACGACCATCGTCTTGGTGCAGTCCTGCATGGGCGCACCGGCCACCACTTCCTGCACGGCGCTCGCTCCGACGGGGCGCGACTGCCGTTTGCACTGGATGGCAAGGCGATCCGGTCGCTTGCCGACGATGATGTCGACTCCCCAGTCTCCGGTGATCGCGGTCATGATCACCGGCGCTCCGCACGACCGGGCCACTCGCGCCACATGATCCTCGAATTCCGGGCCCGACATCGCGGCGGTGACGTCCTCGCGTGCGCCGGGAGTGGTGACGCCGACGAGCGTGCCTGCGAGGAAGTGCGGAAGCGCGGCGAGCACCAGCGGCGCGACCAGTCCTAGAGCGAGGCTCCACTGCGGGGCGAGCCCGAGCAGCAATGCCGCTACGCCCGCCGCCGAGGCCGAAGCCAGGTACAGCTTGACGCTCACGTGACGGATCGTAAGGCGCGACCCCGACAGCCCCGCGTCGGCCGATCCGGTGCTTGTCCGAGATACGAACCGACGATCGTGCTGGAATACACGTGTGCGATCACCGGCGTCAACCCGCGATCATGACTGACGAGCTGCCCGATTCCGACGGGCAGACACCCGTCGAGCAGGCGCTTGCCGGCGGCGACCCCCACCGGGTGGGCTGGTTCCGGTTCTACTTCGCCGACGAACGCTGGGAGTGGTCGCCGCAAGTCGAACGGATGCACGGCTACGAGCCGGGTACGACGGAACCGTCGACGGAACTCGTGCTGTCACACAAACATCCCGACGACTACCGCCAGGTGGCGGCGACACTGGATGAGATCCGCCGGACGTCGGGCGCGTTCTCCACCCGCCACCGGATCATCGACACCCACGGCGAGGTGCACCACGTGGTCGTGGTCGGCGACCAACTCTTCGACGACAACGATCAGGTTGTCGGAACCCACGGGTTCTATGTCGATGTCACCCCGTCCACGCTTCAGCGGCGCGACAGGGCCTTCAGTGCGGCGGTCACCGAGATGGCGGAGGCCCGCGGTCCGATCGAGCAGACCAAGGGGATGCTGATGCTGATCTACCGGATCTCCGCCGATTCGGCGTTCGAGTTGCTCCGGTGGCGCTCGCAGGAGACCAACACCAAGCTGCGGAGCTTGGCCGAGCAAATCGCCAATGATTTCCTCGGGCTCACCTATGAGGAGGAGTTGCCGCCGCGGTCGACCTACGACAGGCTGCTGCTCACCGCACACTATCGCGTTCGAGATTGAGGTTTACCGGACGTTTTGACCGGGAACTCTGCGCTGCGTCAAACCTGTTCCGCTGATTCAGCAGCAAATTCGGGAGTTTCTCGTCGTGTACCACGGTCCCACCGAGCTGAGACAAGTCGACACCGGCATCCGCGACGCGGCACGGTTCGCCCTCGGGATCGGCGCGACCGGTGCCATTTTCCTGATCGGCGCGATGGTGTGGGTGAGCACGTGCCAGGGCGCGACGGCCGACAGCCTGGCGTGCGGGGCAGCCCAGCGGACCCTGCTGGCGCTTGCGGCGCCCGCTGTTCTGTTCGCCGGCGGGCTGCGGGCGTTCTTCCGCGCGTATCAGCTCTGGCGTGGAGGCGAGATGTCGTCGGCGTGGCAAGGCGCGGGATGGTTCCTGCTGACCTCGATGCTGCTGGTACTCACGACGAGCATGCCCGCCCTCGCCGGGTTCCCGGTGTTAGGCGCATGAGCGCCGCCGCGAACGCAGACCGACCGCTGACCGCCGTGGCATTGGTGTGCAGCCTCAAGCCCAGCCCCGCGGAGTCGAGCAGCGCGTTGATGGCCGAACGCATCTGCGAGAACCTGCGTGGTGCGGGGGTCGAGACGGAGGTGCTGCGCTGCGTCGACTACGCGATCGCACCGGGCGTCGAGGCCGACATGGGAGACGGCGACGAATGGCCCCGCATCCGCGAGAAACTGTTGCGCGCCGACATCCTGGTGTTGTGCACCCCGATCTGGTTGGGACATCCGTCCAGCGTCACGCAGCGTGTGCTGGAACGCCTCGATGCCGAACTGTCGAGCACCGACGACGCCGCCCGGCCGATCATGGTCGGCAAGGTCGCCGTGGTCGGTGTCGTCGGCAACGAGGACGGCGCTCACAAGGTGATCGCCGACTGCTTTCAAGGCCTCAACGACATCGGCTACACCATCTCGGCCCAGGGTGGCACCTACTGGACCGGCGAAGCGATGCAGAGCAAGGACTACAAGGATCTCGACGAGGTACCCGAGCCCGTCGCGTCGACGACTGCCGCGTTGGCCCGCAACGCCGCTCATCTCGCAAGGGCCCTGCGGGCAGACCAGTACCCGCCGTATGAGTGAAGGCCGGCGTTCGGCCGGTTTCTGCCCCTCTGCGGTCGGGTAGTTCTAGCGTTGTCAATAGCCCATACCCGGGCGGAGGTATGCCGAGAGAGGAGTACCGATGAAAAGCCCGAAGGATCCCGTCGACCACGCGAGGACGACGCGTCCGCACGCCGGGGAGTCGATGAAGGACACCAAGAACATGCCGGGGCTGATCCTCATCGGTATTGCCCTGGTGCTGTTCGTCTCGGCGCTGGCGGCTCACGGCGCCGACGAACACGGCGTCGGCGTCGGACTGGGCAGCGGGTCGGCTGTGCTGTTCATCATCGGCGGCGGCTGGCTGCTCGTAGAGCATCTGCGGGTACGTAAGATCGAAGATCGTTGGTACGCAGAACATCCCGAAGCGCAACGGCAAAAACCGAGTAGCTGACGCACGGAAAGAGAAAAGCCCAGCCGATTCGGCTGGGCTTTCCCGATTTGGATCGGTTACTGCTCGTTCTCCTGGCGCTTCTCGGCGGCATCGGCGCCTGCGCGCGCAGATTCCGCCTCGGCTTCCTTCTTGGCGGCGTCCTGCTGGGCATCGGCCTTGTCCTGCTGGGCCTTGCCTTCGCGAACCATATCGTCGCGGCCGGTGACGGTGCCGACCGTTTCCTTAGCTTTGCCCTTTACGTCTTCGACGACGCCCTTGATGCCTTCTTCAGGGCCACTGTTCTTCTCGGTCATGTTCACCTTCCGCAGTGCAGTGGATCAGTCCAACCACGAGGAACTTCCTCGCGCAGGTGTCGGGTTCCCGAGGGCCTGAACGACTAAACGCTCGCGCGTCCGGGGTCACTCCGCCGCCACGTCATCCTCGGGGTCAATCTCGACCGCCTCCAGCTGCTCCTGCCAGTCGGCGGGCGACGCCTCCAAAGGCGGATTCGGTTCCGAATCAGCGCCCGCCTCCTCGTCGAGAACCGGTTCGCTGGCGGCGCGCTGTTGTTCCACCGCGTCGGCCACGGGAACGTCGTCGGGCAGGCCTTCGCTGTCTGACATGCCCACTCGTGTACCCCCGGCCCACATAGCGAAACGGTGGTCGATGCCGCAGCTCATCCGCGCCCCGAAGTGAACCGTCCGGAATACGAATCGGCACTTGTCCGCGATGCGAAGAGTCGTGGGGGAACCGTTTTGCTGGTCAGGGGCTCGGGTAGGCGGGCCACATGTCGGTCGTCTCGAGTCCGCGTTCGGTGCTGCTCTGGCACGTACACGGGTCCTGGACGGAGTCTTTCGTCGCCGGCCGCCATCGCTGTGTGTTACCTGTGAACGGCGAGAGGGATGCCGACGGCCGAGGACTCTGTGGTCGGAATTGGCCACGCGCTGAGGAGGTTTCGCCGCCTGAACTGTATGACGAGCCGATCGATCTGGTGGTGTTGCAGCGTCCCGAAGAGATCGAGCTGACGAGCCGATGGCTGGGACGGCGACCCGGTCTGGACGTACCCGCCGTCTACGTGGAGCACAACGCTCCGCGACCGTTCGCGGTCGACAGCGTCCATCCGGTTGCTGAACGGAGCGACATCCCGATCGTGCACGTGACCGACTTCAACCGGCTCATGTGGAACAACGGTGCCGCGCCCACCCGCGTCATCACGCACGGGATTGCCGATCCGGGCTCGCTCTACCAGGGCGACGTCGAGGCCGCGGCGACGATGATCAACGAACCCTGCCGCCGCTGGCGCACGGTCGGTGCGGATTTGCTGGCGGCGTTCGGGCAAAAGGTCCCGATCGACGTGTGGGGCATCGACACCGACGTGCTCAGCGAATGCATCACGAGCCCGCAGGTGCGCGGGAGGGGCGACGTGCCCACTGCGGCGTTGCTGCCCGAGGTGGCCCGCCGTCGCGTGTTCCTGCACACTGCCCGATGGACGTCTCTGGGCCTGTCGCTGATCGAGGCGATGTTCATGGGGATGCCGGTGGTCGCCGTCGCCTCGACGATGGCACCACTGGTGGTGCCGCCCGAGGCCGGCGTGGTGAGCGCCGATATGGACACACTCTCGCGCGCTCTGTCGTCGTTCGTCGCAGACGGCGCGGCCGCCTCGGCGGCGGGTAAGGCGGCGCGCGATTTCGCCATGGCGCAGTTCGGAATCGATCGGTTCCTCGCGCAATGGGACGACCTCATCGATGAGTGCTGTCGATGACAACGAAAGGAGGGCGCCGATGAAGATCGCAATGGTGTCTGAACACGCCAGCCCGCTCGCCGCGCTCGGCGGGGTCGATGCCGGTGGGCAGAACGTACACGTCGCCGAGTTGTCGGCGGCGCTGACCAGACGCGGTCATCAGGTGAGCGTCTACACCAGGAGGGACGACCCGGAGCTGCCTGACCGCGTGGTCACACCCGAGGGATACACCGTTGTGCACGTCGCGGCCGGCCCGCCGGAGCCGTTACCCAAGGACGAACTCCTCTCGTACATGGGTCCGTTCGCCCAGTTCCTCGACGCCGACTGGGCTGCGGATCGACCCGATGTCGCGCACGCCCACTTCTGGATGTCGGGTATCGCAACGCAACTCGCCGCGCGCCATCTCAATCTGCCTGCGGTCCAGACGTTTCACGCGCTGGGCGTGGTGAAACGGCGCCACCAGGGTGTGCAGGACACCAGCCCGCCGGAACGGTTGCGCCTGGAGGCGACGGTGGCGCGTTCCGCCACCTGGGTCGCGGCCACCTGCACCGACGAGGTGTTCGAGCTGATGCGAATGGGGCGCTCCCGCAACCGGATCTCCGTGGTGCCCTGCGGCGTCGACCTCGACCTGTTCAGCCCGGAAGGACCTGTGGCGCCGCGCTCCGAGCAGCACCGCATCGTCAGCGTCGGCCGGTTCGTGCCCCGTAAGGGTTTCGATGTCGTGGTGCGCGCGTTGCCCCATCTGCCCGATACCGAACTGGTGATAGTCGGTGGACCCGACCAGTCACAACTCGGCTCCGATCCCGAGGCACGTCGTTTGATGGATCTGGCAACGGAATTGGGTGTCGCGGACCGAGTGATGCTGTACGGATCGGTGTCCCGGGCGGACATGCCCGCGATTCTTCGATCGGCCGACGTGGTGGCGTGCACTCCCTGGTACGAACCGTTCGGCATCGTGCCGCTTGAGGCGATGGCGTGCGGGGTGCCGGTGGTGGCGTCGGCGGTCGGCGGAATGCTCGACACCGTCGTCCACGACGTGACCGGACAGCTGCTCAAGCCCCAGCGGCCCGACGAGGTGGCCAAGACGGTGAACAGGCTGCTCCGCGACGACTTCCTCAGGCAGAGCATGGGCGCCGCCGGACGGGATCGCGCGCGGGCCCGCTACTCGTGGGACCGGATCGCCGCCGACATCCAGCGGATCTACGACCGATTGGTGCCGGTGCGGGTCCCGCAACCGGAGCCGGCGACGAGCCTGTCGTCCGGATGACCGGCTCAGCCCGACTCCAGCACCCTCACCGCTTCCTCCAGCTCACGGGGGAGCGGCCGCCGCTGGACGACCACCGCGGGAATCCGGGCCATGGCCTGGGCCGCACCCCTGGCATGGTCGCGGTCGCGCAGCGCCGCCACGGCCAAGCGCCCGCTTGCGCTGAGGCAGTGGCGGATCGGGCGTCGCAGCCATGTGGTGAGGACATCGTTGCGCAGCACCCTCGCGGCTTGGGCCGCGGACGCGGCGCGCACCGAGGACGGCTGGTGAATGGCCAGCAGTTCGGGGTAGTAGCAGAGGTCCCAGCCCGCCGCGGCCATATCGAGTGCGAGCAGTTGCTCCTCCCCGCGGAAGTGCAGGATGGGGCTGAAGCCGCCGGCTTCTTCGAACGCCCGCTTGCGCACCATGGCCGCGCAACTCATGAAGCCCAGGATCGACGGACCCGGCAGGTCCGGCCGCCTGCCGAGCGCGCTGTCGGCGAGCATCGCGCAGAACGAATCCTCCCGGCGCTGCGGCCAGACAATCGTGCGCGCGGCAAGCAGTCCCACCGATGGATGACGTTCGAAGGTCTCCGCACCGATCTGGGGAGCCTCCGGCATCCACCAGGAGTCGTCGTCGCAGAACGCCACGTACGGCGTGCGGCACGCCGCCACCCCGACGTTGCGTCCGACCGCGCCGAGGTTGGTGTCGAGCTCGACGAGTTCAAGGCGGCCTGCGGACCGAGCCGCCATGCCGTGGATGATCGCTGCGGTGTCGTCGGTGGAGGCGTTGTCCACCACCACTATCGGACACGGCGTCGTGTCGAGCAGCCTGGCCACCACGGTCGACAACTCCGCGGCGCGATTCTGGCTGGCGATCACGAACGAGACGTCGGTGGAAGTTGGGCCCTGCATGACCCAGACGGCTACCCGCGGAATCGGAAGGCAAACGATGCATGACATCAATCGTGCGCTGGTCACCGGCGGCGGAGGGTTTCTCGGAGGACACCTGTGCGAGCGACTGCTCGACAGGGGTGTCGAGGTGACCTGTGTCGACGACCTGTCCACCAGCGCGCCGACCGCCGCCGACCTGTTCGTGGACCGACCGGGATACCGGTTCGTCGCGCACGACATCAGCGAGTCGCTGCCCGACCTGCCGTCGGGAATCGACACCGTCTTCCACCTCGCATCACCGGCATCCCCGGTGGACTATCTGCAGTTGCCGATCCACACGCTTCGCACCGGGGCGCTCGGCACCTCACACATGCTCGAGTTCGCGCAGCGGTGCGGTGCGCGGCTGGTGCTGGCCTCCACCAGCGAGGTCTACGGCGATCCGTTGGAACATCCGCAGCGCGAATCGTATTGGGGCAACGTCAATCCGATCGGCCCGCGCAGCGTGTACGACGAAGCCAAGCGGTTCGCCGAGGCGCTGACATTCGCCTATCTGCGAGAGCGGTCGGCCGACATCGCCGTGGCGCGGATCTTCAACACATACGGACCGCGGATGCGGCACGACGACGGCCGGGTCGTGCCGACCTTCTGCCACCAGGCATTGACGGGTGAGCCGATCACGGTCAACGGAACCGGCGCCCAGACCCGGTCGTTGTGTTTCGTCGGCGACACCGTCGCGGCGCTGATCGCCCTGGCCGAATCCGATTGCACCGGACCCGTCAACGTCGGCAACCCCGACGAACTGACGGTGCTGCGCATCGCGGAGCTCATCCGGGATCTGGCAGCAAGCACCTCGCCGATCGAGTTCCGTCCGGCGCCGCAGGATGACCCGCAGCGCCGGTGCCCGGACACCTCGCTGGCGCGCGAGCTGCTGGGGTGGCGTCCGCGAGTCAGCTACACCGACGGACTGTCGATGACCGTCGACTGGTTCCGCCGGCAATCGGCAACCGTTGCACTGCAGGGGAGTTGAGGAAGTCATGCGCATTCTCGGAATCAACGCGGTGTTCCACGATCCGGCTGCCGCGCTCGTGGTGGACGGTCAGATCGTCGCGGCCGCAGAGGAGGAGCGGTTCACGCGCCGCAAGCACGGCAAACAGGCCGTGCCGTTCTCGACGTGGGAGTTGCCGGTGGAATCGGCGCGTTGGTGCCTCGAGCAGGCGGGCCTGAAGCCGTCGGACCTGGATCTGGTCGGATACTCCTACGACCCGCGCCTGATGGACGAGTCCACCGACGGGCTCGCCGGCCTGGACCGCGACTGGGAGTACCTGCGCACGCTCTACGCCGACCGGGCCCCCCGTTTTCTGCAGTCCGCCCTGCCCGGGCTCGACCCGGGCATTGTGCGGCACGTCCGCCATCACGTCGCGCACGCCGCGTCCACCGCGTTGGCCTCCCCCCACCCCGACTGCGCGGTGCTGGTCGTCGACGGCCGCGGCGAGCGGTCCTCGATGCTGGCCGGGAGCTATCGCGACCACAAGCTCGACGTGCTCGCGACACAGTCGCTTCCGCACTCGCTGGGTCTGTTCTACGAAAGCCTCACCGAGCACCTCGGATTCAAGCGCTCCAGCGACGAGTACAAGGTGATGGCGATGGCGTCCTACGGGACGCCACGGTTCGCCGACAGGTTCCGCGAGGCGGTCTACGCCTGCGCCGACGGTGGTTTCCGCACCGAACCGGTGGACTGGAACTCGATCACTCCCGCCCGTGCGCCCGGCGCGGGGAAGGGACACGCGCTGGACCGGCCCGAACCCGAGCACGCCGACCTGGCGTGCAGCGTCCAGACGGTCGTCGAGGAAGTGCTGCTCGACCTCGTCGGCTGGCTTCGCGACCGCACCGACCACGAAAGCCTCTGTCTGGCAGGAGGTGTCGCCCTCAACTGCGTGGCCAACTCGAAGATCTTCCGCAGGGGCGGCTTCTCGAACGTGTGGGTGCAACCCGCAGCGGGGGACTCGGGAACCGCGCTCGGCGCGGCACTGGCGCTGGCGGGAGACGCCGGTGAACCGATTGCGCCGATGCCGTCGGCGGCGCTGGGCCGCGGGATCTCCGACGACGAGATCGCCGCGGTGCTCACCGAAGCCGCGATACCTCACGAACGGCCCACGGATCTGGCCGCCGCGATCGGAGACGCGTTGGCTGACAACAAACTCGTCGGCTGGTTCCAGGGTCGTGCCGAGTTCGGGCCACGCGCGCTCGGCCAGCGATCACTGCTGGCCGACCCCCGGCGCATCGAGAACCTGGAGCGACTCAACACCGTGAAGGGCCGTGAACAGTTCCGGCCGGTCGCCCCAATGGTGCTCGCCGAACGCGCCGCCGAGATCTTCTCCGGCGGACCTATTCCGAGCCCGTACATGTTGTTCGTGCACGAGGTCGCCGCCCAGTGGCGGGACCGGATTCCCGCGGTCACCCACGTCGACGGCACCGCACGCATCCAGACCGTCGACCGCAGCCACCCACTGCTGCACGACACGATCAGCAGGTTCGCCGGCCGCACCGGTGTCCCGGTGATCGTCAACACCAGCTTCAACACCGCCGGGCGGCCGATGGTCGACACCCCGCGCGACGCACTCGAATGTTTCGGCAGCGCACCGATCGACGTGCTGGCGATCGGTCCGTTCACCGTGAGGCGGCCGGCATGACGCCGTCGTTCTCGGTCGTGGTGCCGACGGTCGGGCGGCCGTCGCTGCACCGCCTGCTCGCAGAATTCGACGGGTCCGCCGGGCCGGCACCGGCTGCGGTGATCGTCGTCGACGACCGCCCGCGGCCGCATCCGCCGCTGGAGGTGGACTCACGGCTTCCGGTCACCGTGCTGCGCAGCGGGGGACGAGGGCCGGCGGCCGCCCGCAACACGGGCTGGCGTGCGACCCGGACCGAATGGGTGTGCTTCCTCGACGATGACGTTGTCCCACAACCTGACTGGTTCACCGCGCTGGCCGAGGACCTGGCCAAGGCCGACGTGGAGTCGGCCGCAGGCTCACAAGCGGTGATCGATGTGCCGCGAGTGGCCGGCCGCAAGGCCACCGACGACGAACAACGCACCCAGCGACTCGCCGAGGCCAAGTGGATCACCGCCGATATGGCTTTCCGGCGCGACGTCCTGGTCGACGTCGGCGGGTTCGACGAACGGTTCCCCCGGGCCTACCGAGAGGACTCGGACATCGCGCTGCGAATCAATCAGGCCGGCAACGGGATTGTCCGCGGATCCCGCCGGTGCACCCATCCGGTCGCGAACGCCACGCTGATGAGCAGCGTGCGCGCCCAGATCGGCAACCGGGACAACGCGTTGCTTCGCCGCAAGTTCGGCTGGCGCTGGCGCTCGGCGATCGGTGAGGGTCGAGGCCGGCTCCCGGCGCACTCGGTGACCACGGCCGCAGCCGTCGTCGCGGCGCTGAGTGCGGTGGCGGGCCGGTGGCGCGTCGCGCGCACCGCCGCCGCGGCATGGGCGCTGCTGACCGGACAGTTCGCGATCCGCCGAGTCCGGTCCGGCCCCCGAACCTTCACCGAGGCCGCACGGATGACGCTCACCAGCGCGCTGATCCCGCCGGTCGCGGTGTGGCACCGCGTGGCTGGGGAGTGGGCGTTTCGCAGCGCGCGGCGCGATCCGCCGCTGGCGGTGTTGCTCGACCGCGACGACACGATCATCGAGGACGGGCCCTACCTCAACGATCCGGCCCGTGTCCGCCCGCTGCCGGGCGCGCACCGCGCATTGGATCGGTTGCGTCGCAACGGGTTACTGCTGGCCATCGTGAGTAACCAGTCCGGGGTGGCCAAGGGGTTGATCAGCACCGAACAACTCGAATCCGTCAACGCGGAGGTCGATTCTGCGCTGGGCCCCTTCGACTCGTGGCACCTGTGCGCGCACGACGCCGACGACGAATGCCGCTGCCGTAAACCCGCTCCCGGCATGGTCGAAGACGCCGCCGCCGCGCTGGGCGTGCACCCTTCCCGGTGCGTGATGATCGGTGACACCGGCGGAGACGTCGAGGCCGCGCTGTCCGCGGGCGCCGACGCGATACTCGTGCCCACCGACCGCACGCTGCGCCACGAGATCAGTGAGGCACTGATCAAGGCGCGCGTCGCGACGAGCATCGACGAAGCGGTGTCCATGGTGCTCAGGGACTGCCGATGAGCCGGGCGGTCGTTGCGCGCTTGGACAGTGCAGGGGACGTGTTGATCACCGGCCCCGCGGTCCGCGCCGTGGCCGAAACACACGACGAGGTCACCTTTCTGGCTGGGCCGCGCGGGCGAGCCGCCGCCGAGCTCCTGCCCGCCATCGACGACATCATCGAGTGGCAGGCGCCGTGGGTGGACTTCGACTCACCCGAGCTGACCGCGGGACACGTGGAGGCGTTGGTCAAACAGTTGCGCGACATCGCCCCCGAGCGGGTCTACATCTTCACGTCGTTTCATCAGTCCCCGCTGCCGCTGGCATTGATCTGTCGGATGGCTTCGGTGCCGTGGGTCGGGGCGATCAGCGAGGACTATCCCGGAACACTGCTCGACCTTCGCCACCACGTTCCCGACGGCATACCCGAGCCCGAGCGCGCGCTGTCGTTGGCCACGGCGGCCGGTTGCGAGCTGCCCGACGGTGACGACGGCACGCTGCGGGTGCGGCAGCCACCGCCACTGCCCACCGAAATCGCCGAATCAGCTGGCGATGCACCGTTTGTCGTCTTCCATCCCGGAGCCGCCGTGCCCGCGCGTCGACCGACCACGCAGCGCAGCATCGGCATGGTCGAGGCACTCGTCGCCGCCGGGTACCGGGTCGTCGTCACCGGCGATCCCGGCGAACGCGAGCTCACCGCGGCGGTAGCGGGGCAGTCGGCCACCGACCTCGGAGGGCGCACGACCCTGGAGACGTTGGCGGCCGTCTACGCCGCGGCGCGGATGGTGATCGCACCCAACACCGGGCCCGCCCACCTGGCGGCGGCCGTCGGCACACCGGTGGTCTCGTTGTTCGCTCCCGTTGTGCCCGCCTCACAGTGGAGCCCGTACGGGTCCACCGTCATTCGGCTCGGAGATCAACAGGCCCCCTGTCGGCTCACCCGGGCCCGCGTCTGCCCGGTGCCCGGGCACCCGTGCCTGGACGGCATCACCGACGACGAACTGCTCGACGCGGTCAACCGAATTGGAGGACGGCAATGAATCCGACGATCGAAACCCACTTCTCCGCACTGTCACAGGCGGCCCGCCACCTCACACCGGAGGCGCCCAAGCTGGCCGCGTGGGGGCGACGGCTCGCCGATGTCCTCACCACCGGCGGCCGGCTACTCGCGTGCGGCAACGGGGGTAGCGCGGCCGAGGCGCAACATCTGACCGCGGAACTGGTCGGCCGCTTCCGAGGCGAGCGAATGCCCATGTCCGCCATCTCGTTACACGCTGACACATCGGCGCTCACCGCGATCGGAAACGACTACGGAATCGACGAGATATTCGCCAGAGGCGTGCACGCACACGGTAGGCCGGGCGACGTACTGGTCTCGCTGTCGACCAGCGGGACGAGTCCGAATGTGCTCGCTGCCGTCAAGGCTGCACACGAAACCGGCCTCACCACATGGGCGTTGACCGGCCCTGAGCCCAATCCCCTCGCCGCGATGTGCGACGACGCCGTCTGCGTCGAAGCGCCGACCACCGCGACGGTCCAGGAGGTCCACCTGCTCCTCGTGCATGCGCTGTGCATCGCCGTCGACGAGGTTCTGCTGGCGGCCTCCCATGAGTGAGCCATTGGTCGTCATCGGCGATTCCATGCTCGACGTCGATATCGAAGGCACCGCAACCCGGCTCAGTCCCGAGGCGCCCGTCCCGGTCGTCGACACCGAACGGATATGGCGACGCCCGGGCGGGGCGGGACTGGCCGCGGTGCTCGCCGCGCGGACGGGCTGCGATGTGGTGCTGGTGACCGCGGTCGGCGACGACACCGAAGGCCGCGCGCTGACCGACCTGCTGGCCGATGCCGGCGTGCGGGTCATCGGTTTGCCGATGGCCGGGAACACGGTGTGTAAGACCAGGATCCGTGCGGCCGGGCAGTCCATGCTGCGGCTCGACCATGGTGATGGAGCGGCCGCCGGGGACGCGGTACCCCCCGAGGTGGCCGAGGTGCTCGGGCAGGCCGCTGCGGTCTGTGTGGCCGACTACGGGCGCGGCATCACCGCGCATGGTGAGGTTCGCGAGCTCATCGCCTCGGCCGCGCGGCGAGTGCCGACGGTATGGGACCCGCATCCGCGCGGGAGCGAACCTGTCCCGGGCTGCTGGCTGGTCACCCCGAACCAGGACGAGGCGGCGGGACGCTCGGCGGAGTCGTTGCGCGAACAGTGGGCGGCGCGAGCGGTGTGCGTGACCCTGGGTTCCAAGGGTGCACTCGTGGCGACCGACACCCGGAACGAGCACCACCCCGTGCGGGATTCGGTCGCACGGGTTGACCACGGCGACACCTGCGGCGCGGGGGACCGGTTCGCGATCGCGGCCACCATGGCACTCGCGGCGGGTAAGGGTGTTCACGACGCCGTCGCCGACGCGGTGGACGCCGCCAGCAGGTTCGTCGCCGCGGGCGGTGCGGTTGGCGTGTCGAGCGCCGTGGCAGTCGGTGGAACCCATTCGGCGGCAACGTCGACCGCGCTCACCGGTGACATCGTCGAGGTCCGGGACCGCTTGCGCCGGCGCGCAGGCCGGCTGGTCGCCACCGGCGGCTGCTTCGACCTGCTGCACACCGGTCATGTCCGCCTGCTGCGGCAGGCCCGTGATCTCGGCGACGCGTTGGTGGTGCTGCTGAACTCCGACGCCTCGGTGCGCGCGTTGAAGGGCCTGCGCAGGCCCGTCGTCGCGGATCAGGACAGGGCGCGGGTGCTGGGCGCACTGGCGTGTGTCGACGCCGTGGTGATCTTCGACGAACTGTCACCTGAAGCGGCGCTGGAGCAACTGCGGCCCGACATCTGGGTCAAGGGCGGCGACTACACCGAGGCCGACCTTCCCGAGGCCGACGTGGTCCGCCGCCACGGCGGTGAGGTCGTGCTGCTGCCGACCGTCGCCGGCTACTCATCGTCAAATCTGATCGCCGCAGCGCGGTCGTGAACCGAAAGGAACTCTCAATGGGTCTGGGTAACATCATCATCACCGGCGGCGCGTCGGGCCTCGGCGCAGCTACGGTGGAAGCCGTTGCGCGCCAGGGCGGTACGCCGCTGGTGATCGACCGCAACGATCCGAAATCGGGTGTGGCCTTCGCGCGGGCCGATCTCGCCGACACCGAAGCGGTGGAGGCGGCGGTACGCGAACTGGCCGATCACGTCGGCGGTCAGGTCCACGGCGTGTTCACCGCCGGAGGCACCGACATGTGCGGCAAGCTCGCCGATGTCGCGGTCAAGGACTGGGAACGCGTCATCCACGTCAACCTGCTGGGCACCGCGGCGGTGATCCGCTCGGCGTTGCCGTACCTGAAGAACACCGGCGGCCGGATCGTCACGTGCGCATCGACTTTGGGGATCAAGGCCGTCAGCGACGCGACCGCGTACTGCGCCTCCAAGTTTGGGGTCATCGGATTCTCCCGCGCGTTGGCGGCGGAACTGGCGGGGGAGGTGGGTGTCACGACGTTGATCCCGGGCGGTATGCACACGGCGTTCTTCGACAGCCGCGACGAGCAGTACAAGCCGCCGCCGGACGCCAAGCTCAACCAGCCCGAACACGTTGCCGACACCGTCGTGTTCGTCCTGTCTCAGCCGGCCGGGTGCGAGGTGCGTGAGCTGGTGGTGTGCGCGTCCACGGAGTCTTCGTGGCCGTGACCCCGGAGACCATCCCGGAGACCATCGTGGTGCTGCGCGCGCTGGGCCTCGGCGATCTGCTCACCGGGATTCCGGCGCTGCGTGGGCTGCGGCGGGCGCACCCCGACGCCCACATCGTGCTCGCAGCCCCGGAACGCTACCGCGATCTGGTGATGCTCACCGGTGCGGTCGACGAGCTCGACCCCACACCCGGCCTCGGCCGGCTGCGTCCCCGCAGCGACCCGCCCGCACTCGCGGTCAACCTGCACGGCTCCGGCCCCGATAGCATCGCCGATCTGCTTGCGATACGCCCCCGAACCCTGATCACCCACCGACATCCCGCATATCCCGGGGTCGACGGCCCACCGTGGCGGGCCGAAATGCACGAGGTCGACCGCTGGTGCGTGCTGCTCGAATGGGCCGGAATCACCTGTGATCCGCAGGATCTTGCGATCTCGCGGCCCGACGGCTATCCGAACCGCTCGTCGGCGGTGGTGATCCATCCGGGCGCCGCCTACGCCGCGCGGCGCTGGCCACCGGAGCGTTTCGGACAGGTCGCCGCCGCGCTGCGAAACCGCGGCCACGATGTGGTCATCACAGGCGACGACAGCGAAGTCGACCTTGCCCGGTCGGTGGCCGACGCCGCGGGGCTGCCCCGATCCAGCGTGCTCGCAGGCACTCTCGGACTGCTCGAACTCGTCGCGTTGATCCACGATTGCCGCTTATTGATCTGTGGTGACACCGGCGTAGGACACGTTGCGACCGCGTGCGGCACTCCGTCGGTGCTGCTGTTCGGTCCGACACCGCCGAACCGGTGGGGTCCGCGGGGAGCGGGTCCGCACATCGCGGTGTGGGCCGGCGACAAGGGCGATCCGCACGCCGACAGACCGCACCGTGGCCTGCTGCTAATCACAGTCGGTCGCGTGCTCGACGCCACCGAGAGTTTGTTGAGGGACTGTGCATGAACACCATTCGAGTCGGGGTGATCGGCGCGGGCTACGTCGGCCTGACGACCGCGGTGTGTCTGGCCGAACGTGGTCACCACACGGTGTGCGTCGACATCGACGCCGGCCGCGTCGAGAAACTCCGCAACGGTGTTCCCCTGCTGGACGAGCCCGGGCTGGCCGAGCTGCTTCGTTACGGATTGGACTCCGGGACGCTCGAATTCACCGTCGAATATCCGGATCTGGCCGATTGCGACGTGGTGTTCATCTGCGTGCCGACGCCGAGCAGATCCAACGGATCGGCGGACCTGTCGGCGGTCGACGCGGCGGTCGAGCAGCTCGCCACCGTGTTGCGACCGGGTTCGGTCCTGGTGCTCAAGTCGACGGTTCCGGTCGGCACCACCCGGCGGGCCGAAAAGCGGGTGCGGCACGCCGAGATTCGCGCGGTCTCCAATCCAGAGTTCCTCCGCGAGAGCCACGCCGTCTACGACTTCCGTAACCCGGACCGCATCGTGATCGGCGCCGACGACGACGAAGCCGCCCACTTGGTGTCGCGCGTGTACGGAAACCACGCGCAGGTTTTTCGGATGAGCCCGGAAAGCGCGGAGTTGGCGAAGTACGCCAGCAATGCCTTTCTCGCGGTGAAGATCTCCTACGCCAACTCGCTGGCCTCGCTGTGCGCCCGAATGGGTGCCGAGATCGCCGACGTCACTCGCTGCATGGGCGCCGACGTGCGCATCGGCCCGCACTTCCTGCAACCGGGACCGGGGTGGGGCGGATCGTGCCTGCCAAAGGACACCGCGGCCATGCTGCACACCGGCAGGGTGGCGGGGGTAGACCTGCCCGAGGTCGAATCGGCTCGCTCGACGAACGCCGCGCAGTCCGCGCGAATCGCGTCGACGCTGGGCCGGTCCATGGCCACCCCGCTCGGCCGGGCCCGGATCACCGCGCTGGGTCTGACGTTCAAGGCCGGCACCAGTGACCTGCGTGATTCACCGGCGCTGACGATCTGCGCCGATCTGGGCCGGACCGGGGCGCAGGTCACCGGATACGACCCGAGGCTCCCGGCGATGGATCAGTCGCGGTTGCGGGGGTCGTCGATCGTCGCCGTCGACGATCCGTATCTGGCGGCAAAAGACGCCGACGCCATCGTGGTGCTCACCGAGTGGCCGGAGTTTCGCGAACTGGACTGGGCCCTGATCGCCGAGCACGCGCCGGGAGCCGTCGTCGTCGATACCCGCAACCTGCTCGATGCAGCGCTGCTCACCGATTTCGGGCTGACCTATCTGGGCAACGGGAGCCCGTCTGGTTACTGACCTTTGGCGACCTTGCGGATGAGCCGGGCCGTGCCGCGGTCGAGCACCTCCTGCCGTTCGGCCAGGGTCTTCATCTTCGCGGCACGGCGGGCGGCCGAGGCGATGGTGAGCTCGGACTCGTAGGCCTGCACGACTCGCGGGTCGACGTAGGAACCTCGGGCCACCGCGGGAGTGTTGCCGAGTTCCTCGGCGACCTCCTTCATCACGGCGGACTCGACGCGCTTGATCACAGTCTTGTTGACCGGCGGGTCGGCATCGACGAACGCCGCTGCGGCCAGCACCGTGCCGTGCCACGTTCGCAGGTCCTTGACCGTGTACCGATCCCCGACGAGCTCCTTGAACCGTGTGTTCAGGTCGTCGGCGTGGATGTCGATCCAGCTCGAACCGCTGCGGCACACCAGAAACCGCTCGGTGCGTTCGGGGCGGCGCAACAGAGCCCGTACCGAGCGGACCGCTTCGGGATCGTCGATCAGCAGCGTTCGTCGCACCCCGCTCTTGGCGGGGAAGTCGAACTCGATCGCGTTGCGCTGCAGCGTCACGTGTTCACAGCGCAGTGTCGCGATGCCGTACGAGTTGTTTTCCTCGGCGTACTGTTCCGAGCCCGAGCGGAAGAAGCCGAGATCGGCCAGGTGCAGCGCGAGTGCCAGCACCCGGTCGCGGTGCAGGCCGCGGCTACGCAAGTCCGCCGCGATGCGCCTGCGCATCTCGGGCAGCGCGGCAGACATCTCCAGGACCCGGTCGAACTTCTCCTCGTTGCGCTCCTCCTGCCACCTCTGGTGGTAGAGGTACTGGCGTCGGCCCGCGGCGTCTGTGCCCACCGCCTGGATGTGCCCATTGGGGTAGGGACAGATCCACACCTTCTTCCAGGCGGGCGGGATGACCAGATCCTTGATGCGCTGCAGGGTCTTCTCGTCGGTGACCGGGGTGCCGTCGGGATGTTCGTAGGAGAACCCGCGACCGCGACGCACCCTCCGCAGGCCGGGGCCGCTGACGACGCTACGGCGAAGTCGCATGTTTGGCCCCTGGATGCCGGGGGGTATTGAACCCCCACCATGGAGAAGTCTTACTTTGTCGCGCCGTCAAAACGCCGCTGCTCACAGTCGTGTTCACCGTTTGCTCGGTCGCGTTCGGGGTGGGGACTTCTCCATGACCGTATAAATACCCGCGCCGGCGTCCCGCACACGTCGTCGTTCGGGGATCACCGGAGTACTCGTGGTTAGGTGGGATCCGACCTGGGGTAATCTCGCTTCGACATTGCCGGGAGGTCAAATGGCCGACGTCGCCAACAAGAACAATGGGCACGGGCACGGCGCGCGGTCGGTGGAACTCCGGGTCGCCGCCGAACTCGAGAACCTTGCGGTGCTGCGCACCCTGGTCGCCGCGGTGGCGACCTTCGAAGACCTGGACTTCGATGCGGTCGCCGACCTGCGTCTCGCGGTCGACGAGGCCTGCACCAGGCTGATTCGATCCGCGGTACCCAACTCCGTACTGCTGCTCGTCATCGACCCACGCGACGACGCGGTCGTCATCGATGCGTCCACCACGTGTAAGAGTTCCGACATCCTGGCGCCCGGTAGCTTCAGCTGGCACGTGCTGAGTTCGCTGACCGATGAAGTGAAGACCTTCGAGAACGGGCAGGGGCCCGAGAACGCCCAGGTGTTCGGGATCTCCATGACGACGAGACGAGCGACGCTGCAGTGACGCCGTCGACGTCACAGGGTTCGTCGTCGCGTTCGAACTCTGAGTACGCGGATGTCGCCGACATGTTCCGCGAGCTGAAGAACGTGCCGGAGGACTCGCCGAAGTTCCAGCGGCAGCGCGACCGCATCGTCGAGCGTTGCCTTCCGTTGGCCGACCACATCGCGCGGCGCTTCGACGGGCGCGGTGAGCCACGCGAGGATCTCGTGCAGGTCGCCCGTGTCGGGCTGGTGAATGCGGTGATCCGCTTCGACGTCGAGGCCGGCTCGGACTTCGTCTCGTTCGCGGTGCCCACCATCATGGGCGAGGTCCGACGGCACTTCCGCGACAACAGTTGGTCGGTCAAGGTGCCCCGGCGGCTCAAGGAGCTCCATCTGCGACTCGGCGCCGCCACCGCGGAGTTGTCGCAGCGCCTCGGCCGCGCCCCGACCGCGTCAGAGCTGGCGGCCGAGCTGGGCATGGACCGCGACGAGGTCGTCGAGGGCCTGGTGGCCGGAAGCTCCTACAACACTCTGTCGATCGACAGCGGCGGCAGCGGAACCGAGGATGCCCCCGCGATCGCCGATACACTGGGCGACGTCGACCTGGGTCTTGACCAGATCGAGAACCGGGAAGCGTTGCGGCCCTTGCTCGCTGCGCTGCCCGAACGCGAACGCACCGTGTTGCTGCTGCGCTTCTTCGAGTCACTCACCCAGACGCAAATCGCTGAGCGCGTTGGTATCTCGCAGATGCACGTGTCGCGTCTGCTCGCGAAATCCCTAACTCGACTCCGGGACCAGTTGCAGTAGGGGCTTGGTGCTCTTGCCATCCGCGAGCGCTGTCTCGATGCTGTCGCAGACGGGCAATGCAGCATCAGGATCGCAGATCCGCAACAAGCGGCTGACCGATGCACTCGGCAACAGCGCCCACTCGATCTTCTCGCCTGCGGTGCGCACGTTGAGCGTGTGCAGCGCGGAGAACCCTGCGGTGCCGAAGAATTCGACGCCCGACAGGTCGACGACGATGCGCTCGAGCTCTGTGGCGTGGCGCATCGCGTAGTCGACGAACTCCTGGGAGTTCGCGGCGTCGATCTCACCGTGGGCGCTGACGATCGCGGTGTCCGGCTGCACCCGGCGGGTCACGAAGTGCGCGGTGTGGCAGTCGCGAGTCTCGTCGGACTGCGCTTGTACAGCGACTGATAAATCGGGATTAGACATGTGTGACTCCATCAGTGAATGTCTCATTCGTACTGTGGTTCACGTCAAAAATTTGGGCCCTGCGTATTCAAAGCCGTCGCAGCAGAGGCGGGGAGTTCTGCCCTTGCACGTCGATGACGTTCCAGCTCGGCTGTGAACTCAACCTGGACTGAACCCTACGCTGCTAACTGACCATGCACAATCGCTATCAAGACCGCCGCCGTAACCGCTGGTCACAGCGGTCAAAACCCCTGACTTCATGACAAATTTGACGAAACTAGAGTCACATCGGAGAGTGGGTGCGCGATGACGCTGAAGGTCACCGGTGTGGTGCTGGCCGCAGGCGCGGGCACCCGCTATGGGATGCCCAAAGTGCTTGCAGCTCAAGGTGAATGGCTCAGAGCCGCGGTCAACGCCTTGAGGGACGGCGGATGTGGCGATGTGGTGGTGGTGCTGGGTGCGGCGGTGGTCGAGGTTCCCCGGCCTGCGCGCGCTGTGTTCGCCGAGGCCTGGGCGGACGGGTTGTCGGCATCGCTGCGGGCCGGGCTCTCGGCGGTCGAGGCCGATTACGCCGTGCTGCACACCGTCGACACACCCGATGTCGGAGCGGACGTCGTGGGTCGGGTGGTGGACGCGGCGGTGGCGTCGGAGTCGGGTATCGCGCGCGCACGCTACGGGCAATCGCCTGGCCACCCCGTGGTGATCGCGCGCAGGCACTGGGCCGCGCTGCTCGAAGAGGTCCACGGCGACGAGGGCGCGCGCTCGTTTCTGGCAGCGCGCGACGACGTCGTTGCGGTCGATTGTGCCGATCTGGCGACGGGTCGCGACATCGACGTCAGGTGATGTCAGGTCACGCCGGCGAGCCGGCAATCAGGTGACCGTGAGGCCCAGCATCGCCGTCGCGAAGCGGCGTACGGAGTGCTCGGCGATCGCGGCCGCATCGGCGTAGCCGTCGCGAAATCGCGTGTGCACCACCGCGGCCTGCGGGTCGATCCTGATCTCGGCCAGCATCTCGCCGGTGGTCGGTTCACACACCGCCCAGGTGTATGCGGTGTCGGACAACCACTGCGCGCGGCAACGAGCGATGTAACCGGGATCGGTCTCACCCATCTCGGCGAGCGCGGGGGCGTCGTCGATCAGCTCGTCATCGCGCGGCGCGCGCAAATACCATGCGCCGGCGTTGATTTCGACGGGCTCCATGGCGATTTCGGTGCGCTAACGCTCGCTGCGCGATCGGTTGCGCACCGAAATCACTTGATCTCGGCGAGGACGGTGCCCTGGGTGATCGCCGCGCCGGGCTCGACCGCCAAGCCGGTGATCGTGCCGTCCTTGTGCGCGGTGACCGGGTTCTCCATCTTCATCGCCTCGAGCACCACGACGAGGTCACCGGCGGAGACCTCCTGGCCCTCCTCGACAGCGACCTTGACCACGGTGCCCTGCATCGGCGCGGTCACGGCGTCGCCGGAGGCCGCCGCTCCGCCGCCACCGCCACGCTTGCGGGCCTTCGGCTTCTTCCGCACGACATTGGAACCGGCGCCGCCCGCACCGCCGCCGCCACCCAGCGCGAGATCGCCGGGCAGCGACACCTCCAGCCGGCGGCCGCCGACCTCGACGACCACGGTCTGCCGCGGGACCGTGTCCTCTTCTTCGATCGGATCGCCGCCGGTGAACGGCTCGATCGTGTTGTCCCACTCGGTTTCGATCCAGCGGGTGTGCACGGTGAAGCCGTTGTCGTCGCCGATGAACGCGGGATCGGACACGACCGCCCGGTGGAACGGGATGACCGTGGCCAGGCCTTCGACGGTGAACTCGTCCAGCGCGCGACGGGACCGCTCGAGGGCCTCTTGGCGGTTGGCGCCGGTGACGATCAGCTTGGCCAGCATCGAGTCGAACTGGCCGCCGATGACCGAACCGCTCTCGACACCGGAATCCAGGCGCACACCGGGGCCGGTAGGCGGCACGAACGTGGTGACCGGGCCGGGGGCGGGCAAGAAGCCGCGTCCGGCGTCCTCGCCGTTGATGCGGAACTCGATGGAATGGCCGCGAGGCGTCGGGTCCTCGGTGATGTCGAGCGGTTCGCCGTTGGCGATGCGGAACTGCTGGCGCACCAGGTCGATGCCCGAGGTCTCCTCGGTCACCGGATGCTCGACCTGCAGACGGGTGTTCACCTCGAGGAACGAGATCAGCCCGTCCTGGGCGACGAGGTACTCGACGGTGCCTGCGCCGTAGTAGCCGGCCTCCTTGCAGATGCGCTTGGCCGACTCGTGAATCTCCTTGCGCTGAGCGTCGGTCAGGAACGGCGCGGGCGCCTCCTCGACCAGCTTCTGGAAGCGGCGCTGCAGCGAGCAGTCACGGGTGCCTGCGACGACGACGTTGCCGTGCTGATCGGCGATCACCTGAGCCTCGACGTGGCGGGGCTTATCGAGGTAGCGCTCGACGAAGCACTCACCGCGGCCGAACGCCGCGACGGCCTCGCGGACCGCCGAGTCGTACAGCTCAGGGATCTCTTCGATGGTGCGGGCCACCTTCATGCCGCGGCCGCCTCCGCCGAACGCGGCCTTGATCGCGACCGGGACGCCGTACTCCTTGGCGAACGCGACGACCTCGTCGGCGTCCTTGACCGGATCCGAGGTGCCCGGAACCAGCGGCGCCTGGGCGCGCGCGGCGATGTGGCGGGCGGTCACCTTGTCACCGAGGTCGCGGATCGACTGCGGGCTGGGCCCGATCCAGATCAGGCCGGCGTCGAGGACCGCCTGCGCGAAATCAGCGTTCTCGGAGAGGAATCCGTAGCCCGGGTGAATCGCGTTGGCACCGGACTTCTCGGCGGCGTCGAGCAGCTTCTCGAACACCAGGTACGACTCCGCCGAGGTCTGCCCGCCCAGGGCGAAGGCCTCGTCGGCGAGGCGTACGTGAGGAGCGTCGGCGTCGGGTTCGGCGTACACCGCCACGCTCTGCAGCCCGGCGTCCTTAGCGGCCCTGATCACCCGGACCGCGATCTCCCCGCGGTTGGCGACCAGCACCTTGGAGATCTTCGAGCTGGCGTGACTGGGCACTGCGCCTCCTGGTGGCATGTCTAAGAAACGTCTTTAAGAATGTAACGGAGGGAGTTTATGCGGCCCTGCTGAGGTCTCGGCGAGCCGGTCCCTTACCCGCGAGTAACCGAGAGGCACCCCTCAGCGCAGCCGCTTCTTGATGCGGGCCAGCATCGCCGACATCCCGCGCAACCGCAGCGGGCTGATCAGGGCGGCGAGCCCCAGTTCGGAGTAGAAGTCGTCGGGCACGGCCAGGATCTCGTCGGCGGAGAGATCATCGAGCCCCGCGGCCAGGATGGCGGCGAACCCACGCGTCGTCGGCGCTTCGGCGGGCGCGCTGAAGTACAGCCGGACATGCTCGCGATTGTCGGCGTCGACGTGGAGGAACAGCGGTGATTGGCATTCGGGCACCGGTTCCATCGCGGTCTCTTCGAGGTCGGCGGGCAGCGGAGGCAACTCGTTGGCGAACTCCAGGAGCAGTTGCAGCTTGTCCTGACCCTGCACCTCCTTGAAGTCCGTCACCACCTCCGCCAGCGCGGCCGGCATTGCCCTCATGAGGAGCCCGGCACCTCCCCTGGTTCGGGCCCGGCGGTGACCGGCACCCGGACGGCGTTGCCCCATTCGGTCCACGAACCGTCGTAATTGCGGACGCCGGGCAGCCCCAGCAGGTGGGTCAGCACGAACCAGGTGTGGCTCGAACGCTCACCGATGCGGCAGTAGACGATCGTCTCGTCGTCGGGGGTCAAAAAGCCGTACAAATCCTCGAGCTCGGCACGGCTGCGGAACCGGCCACTGTCGTCAGCAGCCTTGGCCCACGGAATCGACCGAGCGGTCGGTATGTGGCCGCCCCGGAGCGCGCCCTCCTCGGGGTAGTCGGGCATGTGGGTGCGTTCCCCGGTGTACTCCTGCGGCGAGCGGACGTCGATCAGAGGCGCCTTTCCGAGCGCGTCGAGAACGTCCTCCTTGAACGCGCGGATCGGCGCGTCGTCGCGCTCCACGACGGGGTAGCCGGTGCTGGTCTTGCTCGGCACGTCGAGCGTGGTTTCCCGGCCGTCGGAGATCCACAGGTCGCGGCCCCCGTTGAGGAGCCGGACGTCCGGGTGGCCGAACAGCGTGAACACCCAGAGGGCATATGCCGCCCACCAGTTGCTCTTGTCGCCGTAGATCACCACGGTGTCGTCGCGGGCGATGCCCTTGCGGTTCATCAGGTCGGCGAACTGTTCGCCGGTGATGTAGTCGCGCACGTGCGGGTCGTTTAGGTCGGTGTGCCAGTCGATCTTGACCGCACCCGGTATGTGACCGGTGTCGTAGAGCAGCACGTCCTCGTCGGACTCCACGATGGCCAGTCCCGGCCTGCCCAGGTTGGCCGACAACCAATCGGCGGTGACCAGGCGTTCGGGATGGGCGTATGACTGCAGGGCAGGGTCTGGATCGGCAGGTAGAGGCACGAACCCGAGCCTACCGAGGCAGGCGTGCCCCGTGGGGTCAGGTGACCGGGTTATCGCGCCAGAGGTCGGCCAGCGACAGCCCGGCGCGCTCGAACATGCCGCGGACCAGGGGCAGTCCGATGCCGATCACCGATGACGGGTCGCCGTCCACGCCCTCGATGAACCAGCCGCCCAAACCGTCGAGGGTGAAGCCGCCCGCCACCGCCGTCGGCTCGCCGCTGGCGACGTAGGCCTCGAGATCGGCCCTCGACGGCACCGCGAAGTGCACGGTGGTGGCCTCGGCTTCGGCCAGCCGGCACACAATGCCGTTGTCCTGCAAGCGGATCATGCAGTGACCCGTGTGGAGCCGACCGGAGGAGCCGGCCATCTGCTGCCAGCCGGCGAGTGCGGCCTCGGCAGAGGCGGGTTTGCCCGCCAATGTCCCGTCGCGGAACAGCATCGAATCGCAGCCGATCACGACGCAGTCGGCACCGACCGCCGCATCGAGTTCGGCGACCACGGCGTCGGCTTTGGCCGTGGCGAGGGCGACCGTCACCTGCGCGGGTGTGGCCGCGTCGTCGAGCCCGGCGACGACGGCGTCCTCGTCGACGCCGGACACCACGATCAGCGGATCGATTCCGGCCTGCCGCAGGACTTTTCGACGACCGGGGGACGCCGAGGCGAGGACGACGCGCGTCATCGACGGCGCATGTGTGCCCGTTCCACGAGCGTCACCCGCTGCCAGCTGAAGGGCGTGTACCGCAGCCGGTCGACGGGATGACCCCAGAGGTTCTCTTCCTGCTCGCGCGGTTCGGACGGCACGCTCGACGCTGCGGCCAGCACCGCGATCAGCGCGGCGAGCTCGTCGGTGCTCGGCTCGCCCCTGACGACCTGGATGTGCGCCTCGTGATCCTGCTGCGCGGCGGTGTCCGTCACGTCGCCCTCCACGTCGCTCACTCCTGCTGAATCGTTCGCCACGCTCACAGGCGTTGAATTGTTCGCCCCGCTCACAGGGGAATGTTCCCGTGCTTCTTGGGCGGAATCTGCGTGATCTTGCGTTCCAGCAACCGCAGCGCGTTCGCGACGTAACCGCGCGTGTGCGACGGCGGGATCACCGCGTCGACGTAGCCGCGTTCGGCCGCGATGTACGGGTTGACCAGGGTGTCCTCGTACTCCTGCTGCAGCTCCAGACGCAGCGCGTCGACGTCCTCGCCGTTCTTGGCCGCCTCCTTGAGCTTGCTGCGGTACACGAAGCCGACGGCGCCGGAAGCGCCCATCACCGCGATCTGCGCGGTCGGCCAGGCGACGTTCACGTCGGCGCCCATCTCCTTGGACCCCATGACGCAGTAGGCGCCGCCGTAGGCCTTGCGGGTGATCACGGTGATCTTGGCGACGGTGGCCTCCCCGTAGGCATAGAGCAGCTTGGCCCCGCGCCGGATGATGCCGTTGTACTCCTGGCCGGTACCCGGCAAGAAGCCCGGCACGTCGACCAGCATCACGATCGGGACGTTGAAGCAGTCGCAGGTCCGGATGAACCGCGCCGCCTTCTCCGAGGCGTTGATGTCCAGGCAGCCTGCGAACTGTGTCGGCTGGTTGGCCACGATGCCGACCGGGCGACCCTCGATGCGGCCGAACCCGACGATGATGTTCTGCGCGTAACCGGCCTGCACCTCGAGGAACTCGTCCTCGTCGAGAATGCGGGTGATGACCTCGTGCATGTCGTAAGGCTGGTTCGGGGAGTCCGGAATCAGCGTGTCCAGCTCGATGTCCTCGTCGGTGAGGTTGTCCTCGATCGGCCCCTCGGGAACCGCCTCCGGGTAGCGCGGCGGGTCGGCGTAGTTGTTGCTCGGCAGGTACGAGAGCAGTTCGCGCACATAGTCGAACGCGTCCTGCTCGCCGGAGGCCACGTAGTGCGCCAGCCCCGACTTCGACATGTGGGTGTGCGCGCCGCCGAGTTCCTCCATCGTCACCTCTTCACCGGTGACGGTCTTGATGACGTCGGGTCCGGTGATGAACATCTGGCTGGTCTGGTCGACCATGATCACGAAGTCGGTCAGCGCGGGGGAGTACACGTGGCCGCCCGCCGCTGCGCCCATGATCAGCGAGATCTGCGGGATCACGCCGGAGGCCAGGATGTTGTTATGGAAGATGTTGCTGTACAAGCCAAGTGAGACCACGCCCTCTTGGATGCGCGCGCCCGCACCGTCGTTGATGCCGATCAACGGCCTGCCGGTCTTGATCGCCAATTCCTGCACCTTGACGATCTTCTCGCCGTACACCTCGCCGAGGCTGCCGCCGAAGACCGTCGCGTCCTGGCTGAAGATGCACACTTCGCGGCCGTCGATGGTGCCGTAACCGGTCACCACGCCGTCGCCGAGCGGGCGGTTGGCCTCCATCCCGAAGTTGGTGCTGCGGTGGCGGGCCAACGCGTCCAGTTCGACGAACGAGCCCTCGTCGAGCAGCGCCAGGATGCGTTCACGAGCGGTGAGCTTGCCCTTGGCGTGTGTCTTCTCGATCGCTTCCTCGCCGACCGGGTGCAAGGTCTCCTCGGCGCGCCTGCGTAGATCGGCCAGCTTGCCCGCGGTGGTGTGGATGTCGATCTCGTGTTCGCCTGACGGCTCGACCGACGGCTTCTGAACGGAGGTCATGGTGGTCGATGCTAACGAACGACCGGCGCGCGACCGACGGCGCGTCCTTAAGGTCCCCTTAAGGACGCCTCGCGCACCGCGCGCCGACCCGTCGGTGGTAGTAGTGAGGGCCGAACGCGTCTTGGAGATGGGAGTTCGATTCCGATGACCGCGCACCCGGCTCCGCTCGACGTCGAGGCGCTGCGCGAGCAGGTGTTCGCCGGTTCGCGCGCGTGGCGGCGCATCGACGTGGTGGCCGAGACCGGGTCGACCAACGCCGACTTGATCGCACGTGCCGGGGGCGGCGAGGACATCGCCGGCGCGGTGCTGATCGCCGAGAACCAGACCGCGGGCCGTGGCCGCCGGGGCCGCAGCTGGTCGGCGGTGCCGTTCGCGCAGATCACGATGTCGGTGGGCCTCGACGGGACCGGGGTGCCCAGCTCCGCCTGGGGCTGGCTGCCGCTGGCGACCGGCGTGGCCGTCGTCGACGCGGTCGCCGACACCGGTGTCACGGCCGGCCTGAAGTGGCCCAACGACGTACTCGCCGGAGGCGGCAAGTTGGCCGGAATCCTGGCCGAGGTCGCGGGCGGTCAACAGGCCGTCGTGCTCGGCGTCGGGCTCAACGTCTCGCTGCGCGGTGAGGACGTCGGCGTCGAGGGGACCACCTCGCTGGTGGACCTCGGTGTCCCGGTACCCGACCGGCAACGCCTGGTCGTACGCCTGCTGCACGAGCTGGGCAACCGCGTCGAATCGTGGGCTCGGGCAGCGGGCGCCGACGCCGGCCTTGCCGCCGACTATCGCGCCCGCAGCCTCACGCTGGGCCGGCGGGTCCGCGCGCTGCTGCCCGGCGATCAGCAGGTCGTCGGCGTGGCGCGAGACGTCGACGAGCAGGGTCGGCTGGTCATCGATGCCGACGGCCGGTCGGTGATCGTCTCCGCAGGCGACATCGTCCATCTGCGGCCCGACCAGTGATTTCGCTCTAAGGTCATCGCATGGGTTATCCCGACAATGTGCTCGCCTCGGACGAGCAGGTGGTCTTGCACCGCCATCCGCATTGGAAGCGGCTGATCGGGCCGGTCCTGGTATTGCTGCTGGTGACCGCGCTGGCCGCGTTCGGCGCCGGATATGTCAACACCATGGAGTGGGATCAGACCGCCCGCAACGTCGTGCTGATCGTGATCGGCGCGATCTGGCTGGTGATCATCGGGTGGCTGACGATCTGGCCGTTCCTGAGTTGGTGGACGACGCACTTCGTGATCACCGACCGCCGGGTGATGTTCCGGCACGGGGTGCTGACCCGGTCGGGAATCGACATCCCGCTGGCGCGGATCAACAGCGTCGAGTTCCGCCACGGATTGCTGGACCGCATGTTGCGGACCGGCACATTGATCATCGAGTCAGCGGCCCAAGACCCGATCGCGTTCGACGACATCCCGCGAGTGGAGCGGGTCCACTCGCTGCTGTATCACGAGGTCTTCGACACCCTGGGCTCGGAGGAGTCGCCGAGCTGAGCGGCGCCGCGGGCGCGTCGGCCGGGGCGGCGCAGCGGGGTGACGTTGCCTTCGGCGTGCTCGGCGGTGACCCCTTCGTGGTGGTCCTCGAGGAGTTCGGCGAGCCCGCCCGCGGTAAGCGACTCCATCGCCCGGTCCGGGTTGCGGCCGAATTCGTCGGGGAACACCCAGCGCCGGAACGCCCAGAACCGGAACGCCATCTGCAGCAGGTTGCCGATGATGTAGGCCGAGATGAAGTCGGCGATGTTCTCCACGGTCAGGCTGACTTCGGGCACCCGCAGCATCAGCACGTAGCTGGAGATCCACAGCGGGGCCATGCTCAACAGCACGCCGACCCCGCTGACGCCGAAGAACAGCAGCGCCTCGTGATGACGCTCGCGGCCGCCGCGGTCGCGGAAGCTCCACTCGCGGTTGAGGATGTAGGACGCGATCACCGCGACGATGCCCGCGATGATCTTCGCCGTGACCGGCTTGGGCTCGAGCACCGTCAGCTTGAGCGTGTAAAAGACCGATGTGTCGATGAGGAACGTCGTCGCGCCGACGATCGCGAACTTGATCAGTTCATGATGCCGCTCGAAGTACGGCCGTACCGGGCGGGGCAGCCGTGCGATCGTCGCATCGGTAAAGGACACAACAGGGCAGTGTACGGAAATACCGCACTCTACGTGTACTCATGCAGGTCGCAGCCGGTGCATCGGAACCGACCCGGCGCCGTGGTCATGACACCATGAAGACGTGTCACAGAACCCCAAAGGGCCGCCGGTGGTGGCCATGGTCGGCGGTGGTCAGCTTGCCAGGATGACCCATCAGGCCGCGATCGCGCTCGGCCAGACGCTGCGCGTCCTCGCCGTGGACGCCGGCGACCCGGCCGCGCAGGTGAGCCCGGATGTGGTGTTGGGCACACACACCGATCTCGACGCGTTGCGCCGTGCCGCCTCCGGCGCCGACGCGCTGACCTTCGACCACGAGCACGTGCCCGCCGAACTGCTGGAAAAGCTGCTGGCCGACGGTGTCAACGTGGCTCCTCCGCCGTCGGCGCTGATCCACGCCCAGGACAAGCTGGTGATGCGCCGCAGGCTCGAGGCGCTCGGCGCGCCGGTGCCGCGGTTCGCGGCGGTCGACGACCTGTCCGACATCGACGCGTTCGCCGCACGGATCGAAGGTCCCGTCGTGGTCAAGACGGTGCGCGGCGGTTACGACGGCCGTGGGGTCACGCTGGCCGGCGACCTCGCCGAGGCGCGCGAGGCCGCTCAGCGCTACCTGGACGGCGGGGCGGACGTGATGGTGGAGGAGAGGGTCGCAATGCGGCGCGAACTGGCGGCCCTGGTCGCGCGTTCGCCGTTCGGGCAGGGCGCGGCGTGGCCGGTGGTGGAAACCGTGCAGCGCGACGGCATCTGCGTCGAGGTGATTGCACCGGCACCGGGCCTTGATGACGAGTTGCGCTCAGCGGCAGGGCAATTGGGCTTGCGGCTGGCCTCCGAACTTGGAGTCGTCGGGGTGCTGGCCGTCGAGTTGTTCGAAACCGTCGAAGGCGCCCTGCTCGTCAACGAGCTCGCCATGCGCCCGCACAACTCCGGGCACTGGACCATGGACGGCGCGCAGACCAGCCAGTTCGAACAGCACCTGCGTGCGGTCCTCGACTATCCGCTCGGCGACACCGCACAGGTCGTCCCGGTCACGGTGATGGCCAATGTGCTCGGCGCACAACAGGCACCGGCGATGGCGATGGACGAGCGGCTGCACCACCTGTTCGCCAGGATGCCCGACGCGAAGGTGCATCTGTACGGCAAGGCCGAGCGGCCCGGCCGAAAGATCGGTCACGTCAACGTTCTCGGCGCGCCCGCCGGTTCTCTTGACGACGACGCGTTCGTCGCCGATGTGCGCGAACGCGCGGCCAGAGCGGCACACTGGTTGTCGCACGCGGAATGGACGGACGGATGGGATCCACATGAGTAGTGCTGCTGCGCCGCGGGTCGGCCTGATCATGGGCAGCGACAGCGACTGGTCGGTGATGGAGGACGCCGCGCACGCACTTGCCGAGTTCGATGTGCCCTTCGAGGTCGGCGTGGTCTCCGCACACCGCACGCCGGTCCGCATGCTCGAGTACGCCCAGAGCGCCGCGGACCGCGGCATCGAGGTGATCATCGCCGGGGCGGGCGGGGCGGCGCATCTGCCGGGCATGGTGGCCTCGGCGACCCCGCTGCCCGTCATCGGCGTGCCGGTGCCGCTGGCCAAGCTCGACGGCTTGGACTCGCTGCTGTCGATCGCGCAGATGCCCGCAGGCGTGCCGGTGGCCACGGTGTCGATCGGCGGCGCCCGCAACGCGGGCTTGCTGGCGGTGCGGATCCTCGGGTCGGCGGATGCGGCGCTGCGCAAGCGGGTCGTACAGTTCCAAGCCGACCTGCACGACACGGTGCTGCAGAAGGATGCGGCGCTGCGCGACCGCCTCCTCGGCGAATAGGGTGCCGGATCCGCGGGAGTAGGGTTACCGGCGAGTAGCAAGGAGTTTTTCATGGCCATCGGCAACCCGTCATTCGACCTCTTTCAGCTCTCCGACGAGCACAACGAACTGCGTGCGGTGCTGCGCGACCTCTGCGAGAAGGAGATCGCCCCGCACGCGGCCGACGTCGACGAGAAGGCGCGCTACACCGACGAGGCGCTGGCGGCGCTGACCTCGTCGGGGATGGCCGCCATCCACATCCCCGAGGAGTACGGCGGTCAGGGCGGCGACTCGGTCGCGGCGTGCATCGTGATCGAAGAGGTCGCGCGGGTGTGCGCGTCGTCGTCGCTGATCCCGATCTGCAACAAGCTGGGCACCATGGGTCTGTTGCTGCGCGGCAGCGAGGAACTCAAGAAACAGGTGCTGCCGTCGATCGCCGCCGGTGAAGCCGTCGCGTCGTACGCGCTGTCCGAGCGTGAGGCCGGCAGCGACGCCGCATCGATGCGCACCAGGGCCCGCCGTGAGGGCGACGAGTGGGTGCTCAACGGCGCCAAGTGCTGGATCTCCAACGGCGGCCAGTCGACGTGGTACACGGTGATGGCGGTGACCGATCCCGACAAGAAGGCCAACGGCATCTCGGCGTTCGTCGTGCACCGCGACGATCCCGGCTTCTCCATCGGCGCCAAGGAGAAGAAGATGGGCATCAAGGGATCGCCCACCACGGAGTTGTACTTCGAGGACTGCCGGATCCCCGCCGACCGGATCATCGGCGAGGAGGGCACCGGTTTCAAGACCGCGCTGGCCACCTTGGACCACACTCGGCCGACGATCGGTGCGCAGGCGGTCGGCATCGCGCAGGGCGCGCTCGACGCGTCGATCGCATATGTCAAGGAGCGCAAACAGTTCGGCAGGCCGATCGCCGACTTCCAGGCGGTGCAGTTCATGCTCGCCGACATGGCGATGAAGATCGAGGCCGCGCGGTTGACGGTGTACTCCGCCGCCGCCAGGGCCGAACGCGGTGAGTCCGAACTCGGGTTCATCTCCTCGGCGTCGAAGTGCTTGGCCTCCGATGTCGCGATGGAGGTCACCACGAACGCGGTCCAACTGTTCGGCGGTTACGGCTACACCACCGACTTCCCGGTCGAGCGGATGATGCGCGACGCCAAGATCACCCAGATCTACGAGGGCACCAACCAGATTCAGCGCGTGGTGATGTCCCGCGCGCTGCTGAAATAGGCCTCGCTCAGATGTACTCGATGAAGGTGGCCATCCCCGCTTCGAGGTGATACGTGTTGTGGCAGTGGGTGATCCACCGCCCGGGGTTGTCGGTGTCGAAGTCGATGTCGACGGTGCGCAGTGGCGCGACGAGCACCGTGTCCTTGCGGGCCCGCGGGCCGTCGGCCCCCATCACCTGGAACGTGTGGCCGTGTAAGTGCATGGGGTGGAACATCTTCGACTCGTTGACATAGCGGATGCGCACGCGTTGGTCACGTGTCACCGCGTATCCGTCGCGGGGCGGGTCGTAGCGCTTTCCGTTGATTGTCCAGCTGTAGCCGTTGACCGGACCGGCCAACCGCATGTCGATGACCTGCTGGGCGGCGCGGTCGGGCAGGTTCACCTCGGGTGTGGCCGCCAGCGTCGCGGTGTCGAGCGGAGGCTGAGTCCGCAGCGTCGCGACGTAGTCGTCGATATTGCCCGTGCCTGCCTTGTTGTTGACGCGCATGTCGAGCCGCGCGTAGCCCTCCTTGCGGTACGCAGCGGCGATGACCGGCGCCGACGCCTGCAGGGTGACGATCGCATCGGCCCGTTCTCCCATCCCGAGGATGACCGAATCGGCCTGCCTGGACTCGACCGGGAACCCGTCGGTCGCGATCACCCGCAGCGGGTGTCCGGGCACGCCGACCTGGAACGCGGTGTCCGAACCGGCGTTGATAACACGTAGCCGGATGCGTTGTCCGGCACGATAATCGACGACCTGCGGATCGGCGGTCACCCGTCCGTTGATGACGTAGTAGGGGTAGGTGACGTCGCCGCCGTCGTCGCCGAGCGGGGTGGCCGGGGTGATGCCGGCGTCCGGGATGTTCGGCATCGCCGGCATGCCCGCCTTGTTCAGTTCGGCAAGGACCTGGTCGGGGGTGCGGCCGGTGCCGTCGACCCAATCGTCGAGCACGACGACGAGTTCGTCGTCGTAGTCGGCGCCGTCGGCGGGGTCTTCGATGATCAGCGGGCCGTAAAGCCCGCGGTCGAGTTGGGTGCCCTCATGGGAGTGGTACCAGTACGTCCCGGCGTCGGGCACGACGAAGTCGTAGGTGAACGACTGGCCCGCGGGCACGGCGGGCTGCGTCAACACGGGCACGCCGTCCATGGCGTTGGGGATGGCCAGACCGTGCCAGTGGATGGTGGTCGGGGCGGGCAACCCGTTGTCCAGTTGTGCGCGCATCCTGTCGCCTCTGCGGATCCGGATCTCCGGGCCGGGCACCCGGTCGCCGTACGCCCAGGTGCGGACGGTGACTCCGCCGAGGTCGACGTCAACTTCGGCAGGGGTGAACGTGATGTCGAACCCCGGCCCCGAGGCCCGATCGGCCGACGCCGGCTCGGGCGTCTTCGTCGAACAGCCGCCCACGACGGCGGCCGCCACGCCCGCCGACAGCACGAAGAATTCGCGCCGGTCGATCACGCCCTCCAGCGTGGCACTGCGGGGGCTTCAGCGTCGGCGAAAGCCCCATTTCGCCGGAACGACTTCTCAGCCCTTGGTGACCTTCTCGGTGGCCCTGCGGCGGTCGGCCAGCGCGGCATCGGCATTGGCCACCTGCACGAGCGAGGCGCCGACGGCGAAGACGGCCAGCATGTGGTCGACGAGCTCGTCGGCGGTATCCCATCCGGCGCTGGACAGCACCCGGTCGGATGCGGTGAAACCCTGTGCCGCGGCGGACTGGCGGGCCGCGGCGAGTACCTCGTCGACGCCGCGGCCGTTGAGCGCGGGGCCGGGCATGCGCTCCGGTGAGATCTGGTCGCCGTGTACCCGCACCGCGGTGGCGTAGTCGGTGACACCGACCGGCAGATCGGCCGCGGGCTTGCCGAACGGATCCAGCGACAGCACCGCGACCTCACCCATTCCGCTGCCCATCCCGACGGCCTCGTCGGCCTCGGCCAACCGGTCCGCGGTGCACAGCGCGACGTCGGCGGAGTCCACCGAAGCGTCCCCGAGCACCACCTCGGCACCGATCCACCAGATACCGAAGAACACGGCGGCGCTCTGCCAGTGTGCGGGCAGCAGGACCGCGATGCGAGACGACCGGCTTGCGCCCAACTCATCGCGTAACAGGTTGGCGGTCTTGGCGGCCCAGTTCGCGAGCGTGGCGGTGGACAACTCGATGCGTTCGCCGGTTGCGTCGTCGTAGTAGGTGATGCGGGGGCCTGCGGGGTCCGAGGCCATGAGCGGGTCGAGGATTGCCCCACTGACGGTCGTCACGCTCGTCGACGTTAGTTGACGCACTCCGGGTCGTCGGATCCGGCGGTCAGGATCGGCGACGGGGGCGGAGCGGTCTCGGTCGAACCGACGGCCACGGAACCGGTGGTCAGCGTCGGAACGTTGCTGCCGTCCAGGCCCGAACCCGGACCGGTGTAGTCGTCGGCCAGCACCACGCGAACGTGCCCCGGGGCCACCGACGGGTCCTCGACGATCGCCAACTCGCCCAGGTCCTTCGAGACAGCCTGTGCGCCAAGGTCATCGGCCTTGTTGGCGCGAACCTGGGTGGTGGCCACCGGGTCGCCCTCGTGGTTGCCCGTCGCACCGGGGGTGAACCCCTTGTTGGTCAGCACCTGCGACACCGCGGCGGCCAGGCCGTTGACCTCGGTGGCGTTGACCACCTCGACGGTGGTCTTGTCGGGCGTGTAGGCGATCTCCTCGGTCTTCCCTTCGCCCTGATCGTGCAACAGGCCTTCGATCCAGCTCTTGACCTCACTGGGGTCCACGCGCACGACGCTCTGCATCCCGTCGTCGCTCCAGCCGTTCTCCTGCAGCACCGGAATGGTGGCGAACGCGACGTTGCCCGCGGCCAGCTTCTGCAGGTGCTCGGCGAATTGCATGACGTCCCATCCGTCGGAGAGCACGACGGAGCGCTGCACGGCGTCCTGCAGCCGGTTCAAGGTGGCCGGACTCGACAGCGTCTTACCGGAGATCACCTCGTGCGCAAGGGAAGCCATCACCGCCTGCTGGCGCGTCACCCGGTCGAGGTCGCCGCGTGGCAGATCGTGGCGCTGCCGGACGAAGCTCAGCGCCTGCGGACCGTTGAGCTTCTGCCAGCCCGCAGGAAAGTCGGCTCCCGAAAGGGGTTCGTACACGGGCTCTTTCAAACAGACGTTGACGCCACCGAGGGCGTCGGTGATCAACGCGAAGCCCAGCAGCCCGATCTCGGCGTAGTGGTCGACGGTGACGCCGGTGAGGTTGGCCACCGTCTTGATCAGGGCCTCGCGCCCGGCTTCCTTGGCCTGCGGTTCGGCTTCGGCCGGGTCCACGCCCTTCTGCTCGACGAGCTCGGTCATCTTCTCGAGATGTTCCGAGCCGTATACGCCGTTGATCTTCATCTTGCCGATGCCCGGTGCCTCGACATAGGAGTCGCGCGGGATCGAGATGGCGGTCGCGGATTTTCCGTTGTTGGGGACGCGGATCAAGATGATCGTGTCGGTGTTGGTGGCTTCGTCGTCGCCCGCCCGCAGCGTCGCCAGTTCCTCCTGGGATAGAGGATTCCCGTGCGCGTCGGTGCGGCTGTCCATGCCGACGAGCAAGATGTCGATCGCGCCGTCTTCGCCGCCCTCGCCCAGCGCGATCGACGAGATGTGGTTGATGCCGGATTCGAACGAGCGGATCTTGCCCCACGCGACGCCCGTACCGACCACGATCGCCAAGGCCGCGGACACGGCGATGACACGGAGCATTCGACCGGGCATCAGCCCAGGCTACTGGCGAGACGGGCACGAAGCGGGTAGCGCGCCTCGGCGTGCCAGACTCGTGACCATGACTTCTCGCGGGCCGGGCCGGATCGTCATTCCCGGTGCCGGCGGCATGGTCGGTCGGGTTCTCGCAGCTCAGGCCCGCCAGCAGGGCCGCGAGGTGCTGGCGCTGACGTCGTCGGAGCTCGACATCACCAATGCGGCGGCCGCCCAGCGTGTCATCGAATCCAGTGACGTGGTGATCAACTGCGCCGCGTACACCAACGTGGACGCGGCCGAGACCGAACAGGACCGTGCGCACGCGGTCAATGCCGACGGACCGGCTCACCTCGCGCGGGCGTGCGCGGCCGTCGGCGCCCGCCTGATCCACATCTCGACCGACTACGTGTTCTCCGGCACAGCGCGCCGCCCGTATGAGATCGACGACGAGACCGCGCCGGTGAACGTCTACGGCCGCACCAAACTCGCTGGGGAGCGGGCGGTGTTGGCCGCCCTGCCCGGCGCGCACGTCGTGCGCACGTCGTGGGTGTACGAAGGCGGCGACGGTACGGACGTCGCCGCGACCATGCGCCGAAAGGCCGCCGGCGACGACACGGTCGAGGCGGTGGCCGACCAGACCGCATCCCCGACCTACGCCGGTGACCTCGCCGCGGCGCTGCTGGAGATCGCCGACGGCGCGATCAGCGCACCGGTGCTGCACGCCGCCAACGACGGGGAGGCCAGCCGCTACGACCAGGCGCGCGCGATCTTCGAGGCCGTCGGCGCAGACCCCGGGCGGGTGCGGCCCGTCGCCGGCGCCGAAAACCCACGGCCCGCGCAGCGTCCGACGTACACCGCGCTGTCGGGCCGGCGGTCCGCCGATGCCGGCCTCACCCCGCTGCGACCGTGGCGCGAGGCGCTCGCGGATGCGCTGTCGCGGTACGGGCGTGGCGGCCCGATACCCTCGACGCCGTGAGTTCGGAACGGGTGGCACATGAGTGACGAGTTGGTGGTCGTCACTGTGACGTACTCGCCGGGTCCACACCTCAACCGGTTCCTGGCGACGCTGTCGCACGCCACCGACCGGCCGGTGACAGTGGTGATGGCCGACAACGGCTCGACCGACGGCGCACCCGAAGAGGCGCTCGCACGCTATCCCAACGTCCGATTGCTGCCCACCGGCGGCAATCTCGGATACGGCAGCGCGGTGAACCGCGCGGTCGCGGAGTACCTGACGGAGTCGGACAACAACGACTTCTTCATCGTGGCCAACCCCGACGTGCAGTGGGGTCCGCGCAGCATCGACATCCTGCTGGAGGCCGCTGCCCGCTGGCCGCACGCGGGTTCGCTCGGCCCGCTGATCCGCGACCCGGACGGTTCGGTGTACCCGTCGGCGCGGCACCAGCCCAGCCTCGTGCGCGGCGGGATGCACGCCGTCGTGGGGCCGTTCTGGAAGTCCAACCCGTGGACCGCCGAATACCGCCAGGAGCGCCGGGAGCCCAGCGAACGCGCCGTCGGCTGGCTGTCGGGATCGTGTCTGTTGCTGCGCCGGTCCGCGTTCGAGGAGATCTCGGGCTTCGACGAGCGCTACTTCATGTACATGGAGGACGTCGACCTCGGTGATCGACTCTCGCGGGCGGGCTGGCAGAACGTGTATGTGCCGGCCGCCGAGGTTTTGCACGACAAGGGTCACGCGACCGGCAAGGACCCCGCGCGCAACTTGGCCGCCCATCACACCAGCACCTACACTTTCCTCGCGGATCGATACCCCAGGTGGTGGCAGGGTCCGCTGCGGTGGACGATCCGAAGCTCGCTCGCCGCACGTGCGGGCCTGGTGGTCCGCAACTCACGACGCAACCGGGCGAAAGGACGGCGCAAGTGAATCCCGCACACGTCGACGCCGTCATCCTCGTCGGTGGCTTGGGCACCCGGCTGCGGCCGCTGACCCTGTCCGCGCCCAAGCCGATGCTGCCGACGGCCGGCTTGCCGTTTCTGACGCACCTGTTGTCGCGCATCGCCGAGGCCGGTATCGAGCATGTCGTGCTGGGCACGTCGTACAAGGCCGCGGTGTTCGAGTCCGAGTTCGGCGACGGATCCAAATTCGGCCTGCAGATCGAATACGTCGTCGAGACCGAACCGCTGGGCACCGGCGGCGGCATCGCCAACGTCACGGGGAAGCTGCGCCACGACACCGCGCTGGTGTTCAACGGCGACGTGTTGTCGGGTGCCGACCTTCGCGCGCTGCTGGACTCGCATGAGGACAACGCCGCCGACGTGACGCTGCACCTGGTGCGTGTCGGTGACCCTCGGGCGTTCGGTTGCGTGCCAACCGATTCCGACGGCATGGTGACCGCCTTCCTCGAGAAGACGCAGGACCCGCCGACCGATCAGATCAACGCCGGCTGCTACGTGTTCAAGCGCGAGGTGATCGAGCGCATACCCAAGGGTCGGGCGCTTTCGGTCGAACGCGAGGTGTTCCCGGGCCTGCTTTCCGACGGGCTCCGGGTGTGCGGCTACGTCGATTCCACCTACTGGCGCGACATGGGCACACCGGAGGACTTCGTACGGGGGTCGGCGGATCTGGTACGCGGTATCGCGCCGTCGCCTGCGCTCGGCGGGCACCGCGGGGAAAAGCTGGTGCACGACGGCGCCAGCGTCGCACCAGGGGCGCTGTTGATTGGTGGCGCGGTGGTCGGTCGCGGCGCCGAGATCGCCGGGGGCGCACGGTTGGACGGCGCGGTCATCTTCGACGGCGCGCGGGTGGGCGCCGGCGCGGTGATCGAACGCTCGATCGTCGGGTTCGGTGCCCGCATCGGCCCGCGCGCGCTGATCCGCGACGGTGTGATCGGCGACGGCGCCGACATCGGTGCCCGCTGCGAGCTGTTGCGCGGTGCACGGGTGTGGCCGGGGGTGACGATTCCCGACGGCGGGATCCGGTTCTCGACCGACGTCTAGCCCGCGATTTCGGTGTCGTTGGTTGCGCTGAGCGCAACGGATGACACCGAAATCACCTGGCGCGGGCGGCCGCCGCCAACTGTGTGAGACCGAAATCGCAATCCTCGGGCAGCGCGTCCAGCGGCCACCACCGCAGGTCCAAAGACTCGTTGCTGATGGCGATTTCGGCGTCGGCGGGCGCGTGGACGATGAACTGCATGTCGAGGTGACGCGTCGGCACCCCCAGCGAGCACGTGACGGGGTGGACGTGCAGCGCGGCCATGGTCGGGTCGATCGTGAGACCACCGATGCCGGATTCCTCGGTGGCCTCTCGCAGTGCGGCCGTCACGACATCGGAATCGGTTGGCTCGCAATGCCCGCCGAGTTGCAGCCATCGCCCGAACCGGGGGTGCAGTGTCAGCAGTGCGTGGGTCCCGGTGTGGTCGAGCACGAGGGCCGACCCGGTGACGTGGCCCGCGACGCATTCGCGCAGGCAACCGTCGGGTCGGGCCGCCAAGAACGCCAACACCGCGTGCCGCAGGGTGTCCTGTGCGGGATTCGGTGCACGCCAACGGCTCAGCACCTCCACCGCCGATGCGTGCAGGCTCACTTGCGCACCAGCAGTCCGTCGGTCGGCACGGGAGGCCGCGGGCCGGACGGCGGCCCGTCCTGCGCGTAGCCGATCGCGATCGCGCCCAACGGTTCCCAGTCCTCGGGCAGGTCGAGCTCCTGACGGACGATGTCGGGGGTGAAGATCGTCGACCCGATCCAGCAGCTCCCGACACCCCGCACCGCCAACGCCACCAGAAGCGCCTGCACCGCCGCGCCGACCGCGACGGTGAACATCGTGTGCTCAGCGGCCGTGCGGTCGGTGTCCGGATAGTCGTGCGCGCCGTCGGGGTCCAAAAACGGGATGACGACCTCCGGTGCGTCATAGAGGATCCGGCCGCGTTCGACGCGACGCTCGACGGCGTCGGCGGCACGCCCGTCGGCGGTGAGGTCGGCGCGCCACTTGTCCTTCATCCGATCCAGCAGGACCTTCCGTCGGGCGGGATCCTGTAACCACACGAACCGCACCGGTCGGGTGTGATGCGGCGCCGGCGCCGTGAGGGCCTCGGCGACAGCGGATTCCACCAGCTCCGGATCTACGGGCTCGGCCGTGAACTGCCGCACCGATCGGCGCAGCAGCTGCGCCTGACTCCTGCCGAGCGCGATGGCCTCCTCGGTGCCGAGCCAGAACAGGTCCTCCTCGCCCGCCCGCACCAGCCGGCGCGCGGTGGAACCGTCGTCGGGCAGCCGTAACCCGCGCACCACCGCGACCGGGATGTCGGTCAGCTTGCCCTTCACCAGATCCGCTGCCGCGGCGATCTCGTCGGCCACCGCGATCTCGGTGACGATCAGTTCGTTGCCGTGCCGGTCGACCGAACCGCCGTAACCGTGCAGCACGGTCACGCCGGCCGCGCCGATCGCCACGTCGGTCTGCCCGTTGCGCCAGGCCCGGCCCATGGTGTCGGTGACGACGACGCCGACCGTCACGCCGAGCCGCTCGCGCAGCGCGGACGCCAGTGCCGCGGCGCTGGCGTCGGGATCGGTTGGCAGCAGCGCGAGTTCGGCGGAGTCGACGTTGGAGCCGTCGACACCAGCTGCGGCCTGAACCAGGCCGATCGCGTTCTCGGTGATCAGCGTGCGGCCCTTGCGCGCCAGCACGCGGACCGCCTCGGCGTCGATGAGCCTGCGTCGCAGCACGTCGCGCTCCTCGGGGTCGATCGGCGCATCGACGATGCGGCCCTCGCACTTCGACATCACCTTGCTGGTGACCACGACGATGTCGTCGTCACGCAGCCACGGCGCGGCCTCGGCGATCGCCGAGGCAAGGTCGTCGCCGGGGCGGAACTCGGGCAACCCCGCAATGGGCAGCAGCTCCACCGCGGCGGCCGAGCCATGGTCGCCGCTCGGCGGCGCCGTTGAGCCGGGGTCGCCGCTCGGGGGCGCCGTTGAGCCGGGGTCGCCGCCGCTCATGGCTTCACGCCTGCCAAATCCATTCCGGCGCGAACCATCTCGGCGGTGACCTCGGGGTCGGTCATGAGCAGTGGCACCGCACGCACGTCGACACCGTCGATCGCCGCGCCGTCTCCCTCGTGCACCAACCAGCCGTCGAGGATGCCGACACCGGAGCGCGCGCCGTAGTGTTTGCCCACGGCTTCGGACGTGCTCGGCACGCCGATCACCGACAGGCATTCATCGGCCATGCCGCGCAACGGCTTTCCGCCGATGATCGGGGAGTAGCCGATGACCGGCGCCGGTGTGGAACGCAGCGCGCCGCGGATACCGGGTACGGCCAGGATCGCGCCGATGCTCACCACCGGGTTGGACGGCGCGATGAGCACGACGTCGGCGGCTTCGATGGCCTCGGCGACGCCGGGTCCGGCAGTGGCCTTTTCGGCGCCGACGAAAGCGAAGCTGTGCGTTGGTACTTTCGCCCGGTATCGCACCCACCACTCCTGAAAGTGGATGGCACGTTTCTCGCCTGCGTACTCGCCGGGTCCGGGATCGGTAATGACGACGTGGGTTTCGCTGCGGTCGTCACTGGCGGGCAGCAGCCTTGCCCCGGGGGCCCATCGCGCACATAGCGCCTCGGTCACCTGCGACAGCGGATAGCCCGCGCGCAACATCTGGCTGCGCACGAGATGTGTCGCCAGGTCCCGGTCTCCGAGGCCGAACCAGTCGGGCTGCACGCCGTAGGCCGCGAGTTCCTCCTTGGCATGCCAGGTTTCGTTGCGATGTCCCCAGCCGCGTTCGGGATCGATACCTCCGCCGAGGGTGTACATGCAGGTGTCGAGGTCCGGACAGATCCGCACGCCGAACATCCACGCGTCGTCACCCACATTGACCACTGCAGTCAATTCGTGCTCAGCAGTATCATCAGTCCCAGCAGTACCTTTGGCGCCACCAAACTGCCCAAGCCCCAACAGATGTTGCACGCCAAGCAGGAAGCGGGCGCCGCCGACGCCGCCGACCAGTACGGTGACCTTCACATCGACCGAGCGTAGGCCGTCCAACCGAATTCGGTACGGGCAGGAGCGGCGGCCCGGGCCGGTGGGCGGGAGTGTGATGGACACGCCGAGGTCACGACTCGCCGTATTTCGATCACGGAATGGTATGAATTCCTGTTCTAGAGCTTGACCAGGGCGACTGACGCGTGTGTAATCACAGCAGTGTCATTTCCCGGTAGGCCATCCGGTTCCGGTGCCGCAGACCGAGATTCGATCACTTGTTCGAATTGGAAGTGTTCCGCATCTCTGCGGGCCACTTATAGGGGATCAACGAGACCAGGTGAGGAGGCGGAAGATGTCTTTTGAGTACGGCGATTTCGATCGTCTGGTTCGGTTCGACAGCCGAGTCTTCGGCTCAGTAGACAGCGCGCCGCACGCCCATTCGGAACCGGCACCGGTTGAGACGCCCCGGCGTCCCCAACTGAGTTTGGTGCCCGACCCGATCGAGGTGGCGCCGGCACTGACACCGGAGGACGAACTCTGGCAGGAGAAGGCGCTGTGCGCCCAAACCGACCCCGAGGCGTTCTTTCCGGAGAAGGGCGGCTCGACGCGCGAAGCCAAGCGCATCTGCCAGGGCTGCGAGGTGCGCGACGCCTGCCTGGATTACGCGTTGGCGCATGACGAGCGCTTCGGTATCTGGGGCGGCCTGTCCGAGCGCGAGCGTCGCCGCCTCAAGCGCGGAATCATCTGAGCCGCGAGATCAGTCGTCGTCGATCGTCGGGTCGATGACGGAAGGCTCGACGCCCAGATATGTGGCGACCTGAGCCACCAGGATTTCATGCAGCAGCTCCTCGAGCTCGACTGAATCCTTGGCCCGCCGCTCGATTGGTTTGCGAAACAGCACAATTCGCGCGCGTGTGGCGTTCCCCCTGACGTCCACGCCCGCCGGGATCAGCCGGGCCAGCGCGATCGGCCCGTCGGCGATCACTTCCGGCGGCCACTGCACACTGTCGGGATCCTTGGGCGCAATGCGTGGTATCTCGTCCACCGCGACGTCCAGTGTCGCCAGCCGGTCCTGCCAACGCCGCTCGATCGGCTCGTAGGCCTCCAGCACCGCCATGTCGAACCTCTCGGCGCGACTGCGCCAGCCCGGCACGGTCGGGGGGAGTAAGGGCCCGCGCATCCCGCGACCCCGGCGCGCGCGCATGTGTCCACGCTTGGCCACCGCTTGGGTGCTCCTTTCGTGCGCGATGAACTGGATCGTAACGGTTCGAGATCGGCCGTCGGCAGGCTGCGCGTGTCCGGCGGCATGCGGAGTGCGGCCACGATAGCCTTCCGCTGTGAACGTTCCCCGTCGCTGCTGCCGGCCCGGGTGTCCGCACTATGCGGTCGCGACGCTGACATTCGTCTACGCCGACTCCACGGCGGTCGTCGGCCCCCTCGCGACGGTGGCCGAACCGCATTCATGGGATCTGTGCGTCGTGCACGCCGGCCGCGTCACCGCGCCCCGCGGCTGGGAACTGGTGCGGCACGCCGGCCCGCTGCCCTCACATCCGGACGAAGACGACCTCGTCGCGCTGGCCGATGCGGTCCGAGAGGGGCGCGACGTCGCTCCGCCGATCAACCGGATGGCGACGGGGTTCTCCGACCCCGTCACCGGTGCACCCGGCGGCTCGCTGATGGCGCCGCCTGCCAGGCGACCCGAGTCCAACGGCCGCCGCCGAGGCCATCTGCGGGTGCTGCCGGACCCCACCGACTAGCCGACGTGCACGTCTGTCCGGACCGTTAGGCTGGCGCCAGTAGTAGTCCGTGTCACAAGGAGTCCTAATGTCCCGGCCCGCCGCGGCGGTTCATCGCGTCATCAAGGCTTATGACGTGCGCGGCCTGGTCGGTACGGAACTCGACGAGTCGTTCGTCGCCGACGTGGGCGGCGCCTTCGCCCGCCTCGTCCGAGACAGCGCCTCGCAGGTCGTCGTCGGCTACGACATGCGGGCCAGCTCACCCGCACTTGCGGACGCGTTCGCCGATGGCGTGACCGCCCAGGGCCTCGACGTGGTGAGGATCGGACTCGCCTCGACAGACCAGCTGTACTTCGCGTCGGGCCTTATGGACTGCCCCGGCGCGATGTTCACCGCGAGCCACAACCCGGCCGCCTACAACGGCATCAAGCTCTGTCGCGCCGGCGCCAAACCCGTGGGCAAGGACACCGGCCTGTCGACCATCGCCGAAGAGGTCATCGCCGGCGTCCCCGGCTACGACGGTGCGCACGGCACGATCAACGACCGCGACGTGTTGGCCGACTACGGCGAGTTCCTGCGCTCGCTGGTGAGCCTTGCCGACCTGCGACCGCTCAAGGTCGCCGTCGACGCGGGCAACGGCATGGCGGGCCACACCACGCCCGCGGTGCTGGGGCCGATCTCGGGTATCACGCTGGCGCCGCTGTACTTCGAACTCGACGGCACGTTCCCCAATCACGAAGCCAACCCGCTGGATCCGGCGAACCTGACCGATCTTCAGGCCTTCGTCGTGCAGACCGGCGCCGATATCGGCCTGGCGTTCGACGGAGACGCCGACCGGTGTTTCGTCGTCGACGAGAAAGGGCATCCGGTCTCGCCGTCAGCGGTGACCGCGTTGGTCGCCGCGCGGGAACTCGGCAGGGAGATCGGCGCCACGGTGATTCACAACCTGATCACCTCGCGGGCAGTGCCCGAACTGGTGACGGAGCGCGGCGGTACGCCGGTTCGCAGCCGCGTCGGGCATTCCTATATCAAGGCGCTGATGGCCGAGACCGGCGCGATCTTCGGCGGAGAACATTCGGCGCACTACTACTTCCGCGACTTCTGGGGCGCCGACTCCGGAATGCTGGCCGCCCTCCACGTGTTGGCCGCGCTCGGCGAACAAGACCGGCCGCTGTCGGAGATCATGGCCGACTACCAGCGCTACGAGGCGTCCGGCGAGATCAACTTCACCGTCACCGACGCCGAGCGATGCGTCGACGAGGTGCTCAAGGCGTTCGGCAACCGGATCCACTCCATCGACCACCTCGACGGTGTGACCGTCGACCTCGGCGAGGGCACCTGGTTCAACCTGCGCATGTCCAACACCGAACCGCTGCTGCGACTCAACGTCGAAGCCCGCACCACCGACGAGGTCGACCGGATCGTCGGACAGGTCTCCGACACCGTCCGTGGGCGACTCCCGTCCAACTCCGAGGTGGTCACATGACCACCGGGCCGTCTCCTTCGGCCGCGATCATCGACCTCGACGACGTCGACGCACTGCTCGGCGCCGACCGCGACGGCCAGCTGCGCGCCGCGTCGATGGCGGGTGCCCAGGTGCGTGCCACCGCCGCCGCGCTCGCGGAGGGCGAACTCGATTCGCTGCGCACCGACGGGACACCGCGGACGGTGATCTGGGTCGCCGGTCGCGGCAATGCGGAGACCGCCGGATCGCTGCTCGCTTCGGCATGGGGCGGATCGGTGGCCGCACCCATCGTCGTCGCCTCCGAGGTGCCGCCGTGGATCGGCCCATTGGATGTCTTGGTCGTCGCGGGCGACGACCCGGGCGATCCCGCTCTGGTGAACGCGGCCGCCACCGGAGTGCGCCGCGGGGCGCGCATCGTGGTCGCCGCGCCGTATGAAGGGCCGCTGCGCGACGTCGCGGCCGGTCGGGCGGCGGTGCTGTCGCCCAGGGTGTGGGTGCCCGATGAGTTCGGGTTCGTGCGCTACCTCGCCGCAGGCCTGGCCACCCTCGACGTCGTCGACCCCACCATGCACGTCGATCTCGACGCGATGGCCGACGAACTCGACGCCGAGGCGCTTCGCAACAGCGCGAACCGAGAGCTGTTCACCAATCCGGCCAAGACACTGGCCGAACGGATGTCGGAGCGCGAAGTGGTGCTGGCCGGCGACAGCGCGGCGACGCTGGCGCTGGCCCGGCACTGCGCGGCCACCATGTTGCGCGTCGCCCATCGGGTCGTGGCCGCCGCCGGCTTCGCCGATGCGCTCGTCGTGCTGCGCGGCGGCATGGGGGGCACGTCGGCGGCGGACCGGGAGCAGTCGATGTTCCACGACGAACAGATCGACGGTCCGCTTCCCCGGCGGATGCGCACATTCGTGCTCACCACCGATGCCGAGCAGCCGATCGTCGCCGCCCGGGCCGCGGATCTGGACGATGTCGATGTGATCAGCGCCCAGGACGTGCCGGAACTGCCGGAGGCAGCGGCGGTGCCGGACGCGTCGACGGCGGCGGGCAGCATGGAGCAACAGTTGGCCATGCTCGCCGTCCGCTTGGAGATGACCGCCGTCTACCTGAAACTAGTTCGAGGTTAGCCAAGTGCACTTGCTACGCGGAGCGGTGCGGACCTATGCCTGGGGTTCGCGCACCGACATTGCCGAGTTCACTGGAAAGCCCAGTCCCACAGCACATCCCGAAGCCGAGCTCTGGTTCGGCGCCCATCCCGGTGACCCTGCCATGTTGGAGACCGAAGCCGGTGAGCTTTCGCTGCTGGATGCGCTGCGTGACGATCCCGAGGGGCAGTTGGGCGCGGCGGTCTGCGCGCGCTTCGGCGAGGCGCTGCCGTTTCTGGTCAAGGTGCTGGCCGCTGACGAGCCGCTGTCGCTGCAGGCGCATCCCAGCGCCGAGCAGGCGGTCGAGGGCTATGAACGGGAGAACAGGCTCGGTATCCCGGTCTCGGCGCCCAACCGCAACTACCGCGACCCCAGCCACAAGCCCGAATTGATCGTGGCCGTGCGGCCGTTCGAGGCGCTCGCCGGTTTCCGGCCGGTGCCCCGAACCATCGAGTTGATGCGTGCGCTCGAGGTCAGCGATCTCGATCCGTTCGTCAACCTGCTCTCCGGCCAACCGGACGGCGACGGACTGCGCGCGTTGTTCACGACCTGGATCACCGCGCCCCAACCCGATCTCGATGTTCTGGTGCCCGCGGTGATCGACGGGGCCATCCACTACGTGTGTTCGGGCAGAGACGAATTCGCGGCCGAGGCGAAGACGGTGCTTGAACTCGGCGAACGGTATCCCGGTGACGCCGGTGTGCTGGCGTCCCTGTTGCTGAACCGCATCACCCTGAGTCCTGGCGAAGGCATCTACCTGCCCGCGGGTAACCTGCACACCTATCTCAGCGGCGTCGGTGTCGAGGTGATGGCCAACTCCGACAACGTGTTACGCGGTGGGCTGACGCCCAAGCACGTCGATGTCCCCGAGTTGTTGCGGGTGCTCGACTTCACGCCCGCCGAAGACGTGGTGGTCCGGCCCGAAAACGTCGAAGACGGCATCGAATGGGTGTACCGCACCCCGGCTCAGGAGTTTTCGCTGTCGGTGCTCGACATCGACGCCGAGAGGCTCGGTTACGAGATCGACGCGCCCACGCGGCACGACGGTCCGCAGCTGTTGCTGTGCGCCGAGGGTTCGACGGTGGTGCACGCCAAGGGCGGCACCGTCACGCTGACCCGGGGATCTGCGGCGTGGGTTCCCGCCGACGAGGGGCCGATCCGGCTGGCGGCCACCGAACCGACGAAGCTTTTCCGCGCCACGGTCGGCATCTAACGCTCAGTGCGCCGCGTCCTCCTTGGGGCGGCGGCCGAACGGCAACACATGCACCACCGCGACGACGATCGCGCCGACCACCAGGCCGATGACCGCCGACGCGGCCGTGTTCACCAGCCACGCCAGCACGCCGCCGATGCCGCCCACGGCATCGCGGACGATCTCCTCGAGGTGGTGCACGAAGCCGTACGGCAGGTGCCAACCCAACTCCTCGGTTCCCAGCAGCAGGATGTGGCCGCCAACCCACAGCATCGCGACCGTGCCGATGAGTGACAGCGCCGCAAGCAGTTTCGGCATCCCGGCCACCAGGCCGCGGCCGATCTTCTGCGCGAACGTCGAACTGCGTTGAGCCAGTCGTAGCCCGATGTCGTCCATCTTCACGATGCCGGCTACCACGCCGTACACCGCGATCGTGATCACGATCGCCACGACGATCAGGATGATCAGCCGCGGCCAGAAGGACTGATCGGCCACCTCGTTCAGCGCGATCACCATGATCTCCGCCGACAGGATGAAATCGGTGCGGATGGCGCCCGTCACCATGTACTTCTCGGCGTCCTCGCCCACCTCCGCGACGGGCGCGGCATGGTGGTCGTGGCCCCGGATACGGCCCCACACCTTCTCGGCGCCCTCGTAGCACAGATACGTCGCGCCGAGCATGAGCAGCGGCGTCAGCAGCCATGGCAGGAACTGGCTCAGCAACAGCGCGGCGGGAAGGATGAACAGCAGCTTGTTGCGCAGGGAGCCGATCGCGATGCGCTTGATGATCGGCAGTTCGCGCTCTGCGGCCAGCCCGTGAACGTACTGCGGCGTCACGGCGGTGTCGTCGATGACGACGCCCGCCGCCTTGGCGGTCGCCCGCCCCGCGGCCGCCCCGATGTCGTCGACCGATGCGGCGGCCAACCGTGCCAGCACCGCGACGTCGTCGAGAAGCCCGAACAGTCCCGCGCTCATCGCGTCTCCGTCATGGCCACGAAATTACCCGCTTGCGCGAGGTTCACGCCGATTGAGGCACCATGACCGCTTGTTTGCCCGCGCGCTTCGCGGCCAGCCACAGCCGCAGGTTGTGCCGGATGGTGCGGCCCACCAGTCGCGGCGACGGCACCATGTAGAGGCTGTCGAGCAGGCTGAACCGGCGCAGAAACCATTCGGCGAGAACGGGATCGGTCTCCGCGGCGCCGAGAAACTGATCGAACAGCCCGCCGACCGGCTTGTACCACCACTTGGCTTCGCCGGTCGCGTTGTGCAGCGTCAGGTCGCCGATGGCCGTCATCACCCAGACCGGCCACGTCGTCTTGGCGGTCGCCTTCGCGAGACGACCGGCCACGTCCGGATCGCCGGACGCCAGCACGGATCGCAGGTTGCCGGCCTGGATCGCCGTCATCGTCATACCCTGGCCGAATGTCGGGTTGAAGCTGACCACGGCGTCGCCGAACGGGATGATGCCTGCCGGGAAGCGTTCCAGGGTGTCGTAGCGGCGCCACCGACTCGTCGGATACCGGTGAAACGCCGTCTCGCCCAGTGGGGTGGCCTGGCGCAGCGCGGACGACACGTGCGGTGGCAGGATCTCGTCGGCCAGGTCGAGGATCTGCTCGACGGTATGTGGCGGCGGCACCTTGCCCACACCGAAGGCTGTGACGTTCCAGTTGCCGTCCTCGTAGAACAGCATGCCGATGCCGAGCGGTTGTTCTCGCGAAGCGCCTGCGACCACCACCTTCTCGGCCAGTAGGCCCTCGGGGACGTGGAACTGGTGGCTGGCGTAGGCGATGCCGACGTCGACCGTTTCCTCGGCCGGCCGCGAGTAACCCCACTTCTCGAGCCACGCGGGCAGGCGGGTGCCTCGGCCGGCGGCGTCGACCACCAGATCGGCGTCGACGATCTGACCCGAATCGAGCAGCACACCGGTCACCCGCTCCCGCGCGGCGTCGTAGACGGGTTCGAGGACGCCGGCGTGCACGAAGTCGACGTTGTCGATGTGCTTCACCCGCTTGCGGATCTGCCATTCGAGTTGCGGCCTGCTGGGCACGTAGGCGGTGAACTCGTCGCGCAACCGGTGTGCGGTGCCGAGCACGTGGCCGGCCGCGCCGAAGTGGATGCAGTCGGGCCGGTTCTCCAGGATCGGCACCCCGTCGGCGACCATGTCGGCGAGCAGGCCGGGGAAGTGGCTTTCGAACTCCGCGGCGCCGCGGGCCATCAGCAGATGCACGTGGCGGCCTTGCGGTACGGCCGCGCGGTTGGCGGGATCATCGGGTAGGTCGTCGCGTTCGTAGATGGTGATCCGATCGCTGACGTCCGAGAGGACCCGGGCCGCGCACATGCCCGCGAGACTGCCCCCGATGACGGCCACGTGTTTATAACTCCGCCCCATTGGGTGCACGGTACTCGGTAGATTGCCGGAACGGACCCAACGGGAGGACGTGCGATGGCTCGGCGGACGAAGTCGGTGGAGCAGTCGATCGCCGACACCGATGACCCCGACACCCGGTTACGCAAGGACCTGAACTGGTGGGACCTCACCGTGTTCGGGGTGTCCGTCGTGATCGGGGCGGGCATCTTCACGATCACCGCCTCGACCGCCGGTAACATCACCGGCCCCGCGATCTCCATCTCGTTCGTCCTCGCCGCGATCGCCTGCGGGCTGGCCGCGCTGTGTTACGCGGAGTTCGCCTCCACGGTTCCGGTCGCGGGCAGCGCCTACACGTTCTCCTACGCGACGTTCGGCGAGTTCATCGCCTGGATCATCGGCTGGGACCTGATTCTCGAGTTCGCGGTCGCGTCGGCGGTGGTCGCTAAGGGGTGGTCGAGTTACCTCGGCGAGGTGTTCGAGTTCGGCGGCGGGACAGCGGATTTCGGTGTGGTGCAATTGGATTGGGGCGCACTGCTGATCATCGCGTTCGTCACCACCATCCTGGCCTTGGGGACGAAGCTCTCAGCCGGGGTCAGCCTGGCGATCACCGTGATCAAGGTGGCCGTAGTGCTGCTCGTGGTCGCCGTCGGGGCGTTTTACATCAAGGCGGCCAACTATTCGCCCTTCGTGCCGCCGGCCGAACCCGGGGAAGGCGGACGGGGCACCGACCAGTCGCTGCTCTCGCTGATCACCGGCGCCGAGGGCAGCAGCTACGGGTGGTACGGCTTGTTGGCCGGCGCCTCCATCGTGTTCTTCGCGTTCATCGGGTTCGACGTCGTGGCCACCACTGCGGAGGAGACCAAGAACCCGCAGCGCGACGTCTCCCGCGGCATCCTGGCCTCGCTCGGGATCGTCACGGTGCTCTACGTCGCGGTGGCCCTGGTGTTGACCGGCATGGTGCACTACACCGAACTGCGCGAGGCGGGGGAGAAGGCCAACCTCGCAACGGCGTTCAGCGCCAACGGGATCGACTGGGCGGCAAAGGTGATCTCGATCGGTGCGCTCGCGGGTCTGACGACGGTGGTGATCGTGCTGGTGCTCGGCCAGACGCGGGTGTTCTTCGCGATGTCGCGCGACGGCTTGATTCCGCGTGAGCTGGCCAAGACCGGACGTCACGGCACGCCGGTGCGCATCACGCTGATCGTCGGCGTGCTGGTGGCCATCACCGCGTCGGTGTTCCCGATCGGCAAGCTCGAGGAGATGGTCAACATCGGGACGCTGTTCGCGTTCGTGCTGGTGTCCGCGGGCGTGATCGTGCTTCGACGCTCCCGGCCCGACTTGGAGCGTGGCTTCCGGGTGCCGGGCGTGCCGTGGTTGCCGATCGCCTCGATCGTGGCGTGCGTGTGGTTGATGCTGAACCTCACCGCGCTGACGTGGATCCGTTTCCTGATCTGGATGGCGGTCGGTGTGGTCATCTACTTCCTGTACGGCCGTCGTCACTCGGTGCTCGGCCGCCGCGAAAGCCAGACACTCTCGGCGTAGCCCGCCACACCTGCGCGAGCGCTCGCCTGGTACGCCATCGGGGGCTCAAACCGTACAAGGTGGAGCCCTCGCGCGACGTCGGGCGCCAAGATTGCTTTACAAACAATGCTCGTGTGTCTAGACAGCAGACAAATTGGCCCTTATAGTCAAACTCAAGACGTGATGGCACTCACTCCAGGAGGCGGGCAATGACCACGCAGACGACACCGGAACCGGACATCGCTCAGTGGCGGGACAGGAAGCGCTACCTGTGGCTGATGGGCTTGATCGCGCCGACGGCGCTGTTCGTCATGCTGCCGCTGGTGTGGGCGTTCAACCAGTGGGGCTGGCACGCCGCCGCGCAAGTGCCGTTCTGGATCGGGCCGATCCTGCTCTACATCCTGCTGCCTGCACTGGATCTGAAGTTCGGGCCGGACGGGCAGAACCCGCCCGACGAGGTGATGGAGCGGTTGGAGAACGACAAGTACTACCGCTACTGCACCTACGCCTACATCCCGTTCCAGTACGCCAGCGTGATCGTCGGCGCCTATCTGTTCACCGCGTCGGATCTGAGTTGGCTCGGCTTCGACGGGGGACTGGGCTGGCCCGCCAAGATCGGCCTGGCGCTGTCGGTCGGCCTGCTCGGCGGAGTCGGCATCAACACCGCCCACGAGATGGGGCACAAGAAGGACTCGCTGGAACGGTGGCTGGCCAAGATCACGCTGGCGCAGACCTGCTACGGCCACTTCTACATCGAGCACAACCGCGGACACCACGTCCGCGTCGCGACCCCCGAGGATCCCGCATCGGCCCGTTTCGGTGAGACGTTCTGGGAGTTCCTGCCGCGCAGCGTCTTCGGATCACTGAGGTCGGCGTGGGAGCTGGAGGCCAAGCGGCTCGAGCGCGCAGGCAAGAGTAAGTGGCACTGGTCCAACGACGTCCTCAACGCCTGGGCGATGTCGGCCGTGTTCTACGGTGCGCTGATCGCGGTCTTCGGCTGGGCCTTGATTCCCTACATCGTCATCTCGGCGGTGTTCGGCTTCACGCTGCTGGAGACGGTGAACTATCTCGAGCACTACGGGCTGCTGCGCCAGAAACTCGAGTCCGGCCGCTACGAGCGCTGCGCGCCGGCGCACAGTTGGAACTCCGATCACATCGTGACCAACCTGTTCCTGTATCACCTGCAGCGCCACAGCGATCACCACGCCAACCCGACCCGGCGCTACCAGACGCTGCGCAGCATGGAGGGTGCGCCGAACCTGCCGAGCGGTTACGCGTCGATGATCGCGCTGACGTACTTCCCGCCGCTGTGGCGCAAGGTGATGGACCACCGGGTGCTCGACCACTACGACGGCGACATCGCCCGCGTCAACATCCACCCGCGGATGCGCGACAAGGTGATGGCACGGTACGCGGGAACGGTCCAGTGACCGCCTACCGCTGCCCGGGTTGTGACTACGTCTACGACGAAGCCAAAGGTGCACCGCGCGAGGGCTTTTCGCCCGGCACGCCGTTCAGTGAGATTCCCGACGACTGGTGCTGCCCCGATTGCGCCGTGCGGGAGAAGGTTGACTTCGAACCGGTATGACCCCAACCCGAGAAGAGGAACAACAGATGGATTACAAACTGTTCGTCTGCGTGCAGTGCGGATTCGAATACGACGAGGAGAAGGGCTGGCCCGAGGACGGGATCGCGCCGGGCACACGGTGGGACGACATTCCCGATGACTGGAGTTGCCCGGACTGCGGCGCGGCCAAGTCCGACTTCGAGATGGTCGAGGTCGCCCGTCCGTGACGATGCGTGGGCGAGCGAAGCGATGGGGGAAAGGAATAGTCTCGCGCGTGTGAACAGCCCGCGCCGGACCGCGCAGCGCATCCCGTACGCCGAAGCGTCGAGGGTGCTGCTACGCGATTCCATTCTGGACGGCATGCGCGAACTGCTGCTCACCCGCGACTGGTCGGCGATCACCCTGGCCGACGTCGCCAAGGCGGCAGGCATCAGCAGGCAGACCATCTACAACGAGTTCGGCTCGCGCCAGGGGCTGGCGCAGGCGTACGCGATGCGCCTGGCCGACCGGCTCGTCGACCAGATCGACGACGCCATCGCGGGCAACGTCGGCGACGTCTTCGCCGCGTTCAGCCAGGGCTTCCGCGACTTCTTCGCCGAGTCGGCAGCCGACCCGCTGGTGATCTCGTTGCTGACCGGCGAGGCCAAGCCCGATCTGCTGCAGCTCATCACCACCGACAGCGGTCCGATCATCATCCACTGCAGTCGGCGGCTGACGCAGACGTTCGTCGACAGCTGGGTGAAGACCAGCGAAGAGGACGCCGGAGTGCTGGCCAGGGCCATCGTCCGGCTCGCGATGAGCTACGTCTCGATGCCGCCGGAAGCCGACCCCAGCGCATCGCCCGCCCGGGGGCACGACGTGGCCCGTGACCTGGCCCGATTGATGACGCCCTTCGCCGAACGCTACGGTGTTATCGATATTCCTTAGCTGTCAGAGCGCCACGGCCGGTTTCACCGCACAAGCGCCTGTCCCGCGAGCCCGCAGGCTTTGGATGTCTACATGGATGTCGCCGTGCGCACATCTGTGCGCTCATAGGCAATGACGAATGAAAAGGGGCTCTACATGACTGAGCTGAAGGCCGACTCCCGCAACGGGATCGACTACAAGGTCGCCGACCTGTCACTGGCCGACTTCGGCCGCAAGGAGATCCGCCTGGCCGAGCACGAGATGCCCGGTTTGATGGCGCTGCGCGAGGAGTACCACGATGTGCAGCCGCTCAAGGGCGCGCGGATCTCGGGCTCGCTGCACATGACCGTGCAGACGGCGGTGTTGATCGAGACGTTGACGGCGCTGGGCGCCGACGTCCGCTGGGCGTCGTGCAACATCTTCTCCACCCAGGATCACGCCGCCGCGGCCGTCGTCGTCGGCCCCCACGGCACGCCCGAGGAGCCAAAGGGCACCCCGGTGTTCGCGTGGAAGGGCGAGACGCTCGAGGAGTACTGGTGGGCCGCCGAGCAGATGCTCACCTGGGAGGGCGAGCCGGCCAACATGATCCTCGACGACGGCGGCGACGCCACGATGATGGTGCTGCGCGGCGCACAGTACGAGAAGCAGGGCGTGGTCCCGCCCGCCGAGGACGACGATCCGGCGGAGTGGAAGGTCTTCCTCGGTGTGCTGCGCGAGCGCTTCGAGACCGACAAGACGAAGTGGACGAAGATCGCCGAGTCGGTCAAGGGCGTCACCGAGGAGACGACGACCGGCGTGCTGCGCCTCTACCAGTTCGAGGCCGTCGGTGAGCTGCCGTTCCCGGCGATCAACGTCAACGACTCGGTCACCAAGAGCAAGTTCGACAACAAGTACGGCACCCGGCACTCGCTGATCGACGGCATCAACCGCGGCACGGACGTGCTGATCGGCGGCAAGAAGGTGCTGATCTGCGGCTACGGCGACGTCGGCAAGGGCTGCGCGGAGTCGCTGGCAGGCCAGGGCGCGCGGGTGTCGGTCACCGAGATCGACCCGATCAACGCGCTGCAGGCGCTGATGGACGGCTTCGACGTGGTCACCGTCGAGCAGGCCATCGGCGAGGCCGACATCGTCATCACCTCGACGGGCAACAAGGACATCATCACGCTCGACCACATGCGCGCGATGAAGGACCAGGCGATCCTGGGCAACATCGGCCACTTCGACAACGAGATCGACATGGCCGCCCTCGAGCGCTCGGGCGCCAAGAAGCTCAACATCAAGCCGCAGGTCGACCAGTGGATCTTCGACAACGGCAAGTCGATCGTGGTGCTGTCCGAGGGCCGGCTGCTCAACCTGGGTAACGCGACCGGCCACCCGTCGTTCGTGATGAGCAACAGCTTCTCCAACCAGGTCATCGCGCAGATCGAGCTGTGGACCAAGAACGACGAGTACGACAACGCGGTCTACCGGTTGGCCAAGCACCTCGACGAGAAGGTCGCCAAGATCCACGTGGAAGCACTGGGTGGCACTCTCACTCGCCTCACCAAGGAGCAGGCCGAGTACATCGGTGTCGACGTCGAGGGCCCGTACAAGCCCGAGCACTACCGCTACTGATCGTCACCCGAAGGTCCCCCGGCACATCCGCGTGCCGGGGGCTTTCGTTTCTCGGGCGTCGGCCCCGAACGGGTTGTGCTGCAGTGGTTCAGGGTGTCGGGTCCAAGCCTCCGCAGTGGTTCTTCAGATCCATCAGCGGCTGCCGGATACGCGCCATCTCGGCGTTCTCCTGCGGATGGCTGGCCATGTATCCCCTCACCTGCTCGGCCACCCCCTCACGCGACATGCCTCTGAGGGTGCTCATGAAGCCGTTGAGGTCAGGATGGGTGAATAAGTAGGCCGACGTTGACGCGTCGACCCCGGCGCGGACGCCTTCGAGATCGGCGCTGGTGCAGTTCGCCGGCTCGGCGTTGGCCAACGGGGACAAGCCGAGCAGCGCGGCGCCGGCCACGACGGCCAACGAGAGCGGGTACGCCCCACGGGTTCCGAACATCGGACGGGCTCCTTCGGTCAGGGTGTGACTGCCAGTGTGGAACCGGGTGATTGCTGATGCGCTGGCTCCCAAGCAGGTTCACAGGAGGCGTGCAGCAACCCTCAAGCGTCGCTACGCCGGATATTCGTCGCGCTTGCGCGGCCAGTCGGAGAAGTCCTCGCCGCGGCCTTTGGGCGCCCGGTCCAACAGCTGCCAGGTGGCGTTAAGCGCTTCGGTGCCGCGATCGTAGGTCGAGTAGGTGTGGTAGACGACGCCGTCCTCCAGCGCGAAACAGCTCAGCGCCATCAGCTCCATCACGTCGAGCATGCTGCCGCTGCCCGATCCGAAGTCGCGGCGCGGCGTCGGGACGTGCATGTAGCTGAAGAAGTCGGCGTCGAAATCGCTGCCGCCCGACGACACCCACTCGATGTCCCAGCCCATCCGCTGCTTGTACGCGGTCAACACCGGCAACGGCGAGCGCGACGACAGGATGAACGTGACGTCGCGCCGCGCCAGGTGAGCCACCGCGCCGACCAGGTTGTCGGTTTCGAAGGTGCATCCCGGGCAGCCCTCCGGTGTCTTCGGCCCGTGCATGAAGTGCCGCACGATCAACTGTGATCTGCCGTCGAACAGCTCGGCGAGCGTGCGACGTCCCGCGGTGGTGTCGAACTCGTACAGCTTGTCCACGCGCACCCACGGCAGCGCCTGCCGCTGCTGCGCCAGCTCGGTGGCCCTGCGAGTCAGCTCCTTCTCCCTGGCCAGCTGTCGTTCGTACGCCGTTCGCCACTGTTCACGCGTCCCGACCGCATAAGTCGTCATACCCAGTGCCTCCTCGTCACGAAGGGGTTCGGCTAAGGAGACCCGCGCCGGCGCCCGAACTCATCGCTCGACCGCCATGGCGCGAGGCTTGAGCCGGAAACAGGCCTCATTAAATGATTTTCGTTGCTAACGTCCGATCGGTGGGTCGCATCGTCGGAATCGCGATTGCCCTCATGGTCGTTTCCTTCGGGACCCCGGTGCCGGCGGCGGCCGACGACCCGACCATCGACCATCACCACCCCTATTTCAACGAGGACGAATACCAGGCGTTCTACACGCCGCCGGATCCGCTGCCGCCGGGCAAGCCCGGCGATCTGGTCCGCACGGAGCCCTCGCGCCTGGTGCTCGAACCGTCCGGCCAACTCGGCATGATCATGGCCGACGGCACACGAATCATGTACCGCAGCAACGACGCTCGGGGAAACCCGAACGTCGTCACCGGCACGTACTTCGAACCGCACGCGCCGTGGCCGTTCGGCGGGCCGCGCCCGCTGATCGTCTACGGTCCTGGCACCCAGGGCCAGGGCGACCAGTGCGCGCCGTCGCGGCAGTTCAATCAGGGCATCCACTGGTCGCCGTACCTCGACATCGCGTTCAACTACGAGGAGTTGTTCGTCGCGACGATGGTCGCGCGCGGGTTCGCGATCGTCATGACCGACTATGAAGGCTTGGGCACCCCGGGGCTGCACACCTACGCGAACCGGGTGTCGCAGGGCCACGCGATGCTCGACGCCGCCCGCGCCGCCAAGAACCTGCCCGGCACCTCGCTGGCCCCCGACGGCCCGCTGGCGTTCTGGGGTTACTCACAAGGCGGGGGGGCGGCGGCATCGGCCGCGGAGATGGCCGAGAGCTACGCCCCCGAACTCGACGTGGTCGGTTCCTACGCTGGGGCGCCGCCCGCCGATCTGAAGGCGCTGTTCCCGTTCATCGACGGCAGCATGCTGATCGGAGCGGTGGGTTATGCGCTGAACGGGGTGATGACGGCCTACCCCGAACACGAGGCGGCGATCCGGGCGACGCTGACACCGCGCGGCGCCGACATGCTCTTCAAGGTGCAGGACCAGTGCGTGGCAGAGACGCTGACGAAGTTCATGTTCCGGCACCTGCAGCCGTACTTCAATCAGGACATCTTCGAACTCGTCGAGCAGGAGCCGTTCAAGTCGCTGTTCGACGAGCAGAAGCTGGGTCGCACGAAACCTAATGCGCCCGTACTCATCAACGCCAACCGGTACGACCCGCTGGTCCCGTGGGCGCCGGCGATGCAGATGGGTCGCGACTGGTGTGCCCAGGGCGCAGACGTCGAGGCGCGCACCAACGAGCAACCGCCGTTCCTCAACAAGGCGATGGTCAACCACGGCCTGCCCATGCTGGTCGACGGTGAACCCGCCATGCAGTGGATCGCGGACCGATTCAAGGGTGTGCCGACAGCGTCTAACTGCGGGCGGTTCTGACGCGGCGTAGACCGCTCGGCGCACTACGGCACCGACGAGGTCGCTAAATGGTCAGGGGCCGGCCGCACGCCGCCATCGTGCTGCGGGTGCTGCGCATGCTCATCGAGGAGCCGCCGATCCGACAGCACACGACGTCTGATGCCGCGGGCGGCGACTGGGCAAAGCTAGTCTCACAGCCGTGCTGATGGTCATCGAGGGGGTCGACGGAGCGGGTAAGCGCACCTTGACCAACGGACTTCGAACCGCGTTGGAAGCCGAGGGCAGGACGGTGACGAGCCTGGCGTTTCCGCGCTACGGCCAGTCGGTCGAGGCCGACGTGGCCGCCGAGGCGCTGCACGGGGCCCACGGTGACCTCGCCGACTCCGTGTACGCGATGGCGGTGCTGTTCGCGCTCGACCGTGCCCGCGCGCGAGCCGAGATCGAACGTCTGCAGGACGCCTACGACGTCGTCATCCTGGACCGCTATGTCGCGTCCAACGCCGCCTACAGCGCCGCGCGCCTCCGTCAGGACGCCGACGGCGAGGTCGTCGAATGGGTGCGCGTCCTGGAGTACGAGCGCCTCGCGCTTCCGCGGCCGGACGCCCAGGTGCTGTTGGCCGTGCCCATCGAACTGGCGGCCCAGCGCGCCGAGCAGCGCGCCACCACCGAGGTGGACCGGGCCAAAGACGCCTACGAGCGCGACGGCGGGCTGCAGCAACGCACCTCCGACGTCTACGCCGCACTGGCCGCATCGCAGTGGTGCGGACGCTGGGAGGTCGCCGGACCCGACGTCGATCCGGCCGCGCTCGCCGCCGAACTGGACGCTCACTAGCCCCGTTCGGCGCCATTCGCCGGTCAAAGCGCGAAACGCGCCGTGTGGTAGCCGGGGTTTATCGCAATTCGGTGACACCATGGTCTCCATGAGGCAAAGGATTCTGGTTGTCGACGATGACCCGTCGCTCGCCGAGATGCTCACCATCGTGCTGCGGGGCGAAGGCTTCGACACCGCCGTCATCGGCGACGGCACCCAAGCGCTGACCGCGGTCCGCGAGCTGCGGCCCGATCTCGTCCTTCTCGACCTGATGCTGCCCGGCATGAACGGCATCGACGTCTGTCGTGTGCTCCGGGCGGACTCCGGCGTGCCGATCGTCATGCTGACCGCCAAGACCGACACCGTGGACGTCGTGCTGGGCCTGGAGTCCGGCGCCGACGACTACGTGATGAAGCCGTTCAAGCCCAAAGAGCTCGTCGCCCGCGTGCGGGCCCGCCTGCGGCGCAACGAGGACGAGCCGGCCGAGATGCTCTCGATCGGCGACGTCGACATCGACGTGCCCGCACACAAGGTCACCCGTCAGGGCGAGCAGATCTCGCTGACCCCGCTGGAGTTCGACCTGTTGGTGGCGTTGGCGCGCAAACCGCGGCAGGTGTTTACTCGTGATGTGCTGCTCGAACAGGTGTGGGGTTATCGACACCCCGCGGACACCCGTTTGGTGAACGTGCATGTCCAACGGTTGCGGGCCAAGGTTGAGAAGGACCCGGAGAACCCGCAGGTGGTGCTCACTGTTCGAGGAGTGGGGTACAAGGCCGGACCGCCGTGACATGCACGGCTGTCGGCCGTGGTTGTGACCCCGACCGCTTGGCGGTCGCCGTGTTGACCGCTCGGCGGGCGCCGTGATCTTCAGCTCCAGACGACGCATCCATCGGCGCTCGGCGCCGCTGGTGCGGGGGCTGGGAGCGCTGGGCCGGGCGTTGAGCCTGGCGTGGCGGCGCTCCCTGCAGCTGCGCGTCGTCTCGCTGACGTTGGGCCTGTCGCTGGCCGTGATCCTGGTGCTCGGGTTCGTGCTGACCAGCCAGATCACCGATCGCATCCTCGAAGTCAAGGTCCGCGCGGCCACCGAGCAGATCGACCGCGCCCGCACCACGGTCAGCGGAATCGTCGGCGGTGAGGAGACCCGCTCGCTCGACAGCAGCCTGCAGTTGGCGCGCAACACGCTGATCGATCGCAGCGCCGACGCCGAACCGGGCCTGGCGGGAACCTACGACGCGGTTCTGGTGGTGCCCGGCGACGGGCCCCGGGCGGCGACCGCGGCAGGCCCGGTCCAGCAGGTGCCCAACACGCTGCGGGAGTTCGTCAAGGCCGGCCAGGTCAGCTATCAGTACGCGGGAGTGCACACCGACAGCTTTTCCGGGCCGGCGCTGATCGTCGGCAGTCCGACGTCGTCATCGGTGACGAACCTCGAGCTCTACCTGATCTTTCCGCTCAACAACGAGGAGTCCACGATCGCGCTGGTGCGCGGGACGATGGCCACCGGCGGCGTGGTGCTGCTCGGCCTGCTCGCCGCGATCGCCTTGCTGGTGGCGCGCCAGATCGTTTTGCCGGTGCGCTCCGCGTCGCGCATCGCCGAGCGGTTCGCCGAAGGCCACCTCACCGAACGCATGCCCGTGCGCGGCGAGGACGACATGGCCCGTCTCGCCGTCTCGTTCAACGACATGGCCGAGAGCCTGCACCGCCAGATCACCCAACTCGAGGAGTTCGGCAACCTGCAGCGCCGGTTCACCTCAGACGTCAGCCACGAACTGCGTACGCCGCTGACGACGGTGCGCATGGCCGCCGACCTGATCTACGACCACAGCGAGGACCTCGATCCCGCGCTGCGCCGGTCCACCGAGTTGATGGTCAGCGAGCTCGACCGGTTCGAGACGTTGCTCAACGATCTGTTGGAGATCTCCCGGCACGACGCCGGTGTCGCCGAGCTGTCGGTCGAGTCGCTTGATCTGCGGTCGACGGTGCGAAGCGCGTTGGACAACGTCGGGCACCTGGCCGCCGACGCCGACGTCGAACTCGTCGTCGACATGCCAGGAGAGGAGGTCATCGCCGAGGTCGACCCGCGGCGCGTGGAGCGCATCCTGCGCAACCTCATCGCCAACGCCATCGACCACGCCGAGCACAAACCCGTCCGCATCCGGATGGCCGCCGACGACGACACCGTCGCCGTCACCGTCCGCGACCACGGGGTGGGGCTGCGGCCAGGCGAGGAGAAACTGGTGTTCAGCCGGTTCTGGCGGTCGGACCCCTCGCGGGTGCGCCGTTCCGGCGGCACCGGTCTCGGGTTGGCGATCAGCATCGAGGACGCCCGCCTGCACCAGGGCAGGCTGGAGGCCTGGGGTGAGCCGGGTAACGGCGCCTGCTTCCGTCTCACGCTGCCGCTCGTTCGCGGGCACAAGGTGACCACCAGCCCGCTGCCGCTGAAACCCGTTGAGCCCGAGGATGTGCCGCCGCGCAGCCGCGATCGCGAACCCGCGCAGGAGTCCGTGTGAGAATCCTGCTTGCTGTCCTGAGCGTGCTGGCGTTGGTTCTCACCGGCTGCGCGGGCGTGCCCAGTTCGTCCTCGCCGCAGGCGATCGGAACCGTCGACCGCCCCGCCCCGCCGAGCCTGCCCAAGCCGACTCCTGGCATGGACCCCGACGTGTTGTTGCGTGAATTCCTCAAGGCCACCGCCGATCCCGCCAATCGGCATCTGGCCGCACGCCAGTTCCTCACCGAATCCGCTTCGCAGGCATGGGATGACGCGGGCAGTGCGCTGCTGATCGACAACGTGGTGTTCGTCGAGACGCGAGGCCCCGACCGGGTGTCGGTGACCATGCGCGCCGACATTCTCGGGTCGCTGTCGGACATGGGCGTGTTCGAGACGGGGGAGGGTGCGCTGCCCGACCCGGGGCCGATCGAACTGGTCAAGACCGCCGACGGTTGGCGCATCGACAAGCTGCCGAACGGCGTCTTCCTCGACTGGCAACAGTTCCAGGCCACCTACCGGCGCAACACCCTGTATTTCGTCGACCCGACCGGCAGCACCGTCGTGCCCGATCCGCGCTACGTCGCGGTGTCCGATCCCGACCAGTTGGCCACCGAACTGGTGAGCAAACTGATCGCCGGGCCGCGCCCGGAGATGGCCAAGACCGTCCGCAATCTGCTTGAACCGCCGCTGAAACTGCGGGGCCCGGTGACGCGCGCCGACGGCGGCAAGATGGGCGTCGGCCGCGGCTACGGCGGCGCCAGGATCGATCTGGACAATCTGTCGACCACCGATCCGCACAGCAGGCAACTGCTTGCGGCGCAACTCATCTGGACGCTGTCCCGTGCGGGGGTGAACGGGCCGTACGTGATCAACGCCGACGGCGCCGCCTTAGACGACCGCTTCGTCGACGGATGGAAGACCTCCGACGTGGCGGCCACCGACCCCGGCGCGGCCTCGGGAGTGGCCGCCGGTCTGCACGCGTTGGTGGGCGGTTCGCTCGTCGCGCTCGACGGCCGACGGGCGCCGCGGGTTCCCGGGCAGTTCGGGCAGATGCCGAACCAGACCGCGGCGGCGGTGTCCCGAAGCGGGCAGGAGGTGGCCTCGATCGTCACGGTGCGTCCGGGCGCACCCGATATGGCGTCGTCGATGTGGGTGGGGACGCTCGGCGGGGCCGCGTCGCAGGTGTTGGACGCGCGAAGCCTGTCGCGGCCGAGCTGGTCGCTCGACAACGCGGTCTGGGTGGTGATCGACGGCAACAACGTCGTGCGCGTCATCCAGGACGCGTCGGGCCAGCCGGCGCGCATACCGGTCGACTCCACGCTGGTGTCGAGCAGGTTTCCCGGCGTGATCACCGAACTGCAGCTGTCACGCGACGGCACCCGCGCGGCGATGGTGATCGACGGCCGGGTGGTCCTGGCCGGTGTCGAACAGACCCCCGGCGGCGGCTACGCGCTGATCTACCCGCGACGGCTGGGCTACGGCCTGGGCAACACCGTGGTGTCGCTGTCATGGCGCACCGGCGACGACATCGTGGTGAGCCGCACCGATCCTGCGCATCCGGTCTCGTACGTCAACCTCGACGGCGTCAACTCCGACGGGCCGAGCCGCAACCTGCTGATGCCGGTCACCACCGTGGCGGCCAACCCGTCGACGGTGTACGTGGCCGATGCCCGCGGGGTCGTGCAGCTGTCCGGTTCGGTGGCCGAGGACGATCCGGCGTGGGCCGAGGTGCGTCCGCTGCTGGTGCCGGGCGCCGAACCGGTGCTGCCGGGCTAGCCGCCGACCCCCGGCGCCAATTCCGCGGAAGGTTCCGTGAACCGTCTGTGGGGGTGTCCCGTTGTGCTGACAGAACGACGCCGCAGGCGTTTGCTATCAGCCAGGAGTGAATATGAAGACTCGCGGTCCGTTGATCACGTTGGGCGCGGTCGCCGTGCTCGCAGTCGCGCTGTGGCTCGGCAACGTGTCGAAGGAGCAAGCACCCGTGGCCGCGCCGGCGGCGGAATCGGTCACCACGGCGAGCGCTGTGGCGCCGACGACCGCGCCGTCAGCACCCGCGACGGGCTTCCCGGCCAGGGCCGACTACGTCGGGACCGTGCCGACGGCGACCGGCGAGATCACGTTGGAGATATCGGTCGACGGCGGCAAGGTGATCGCATACGCCTGTGACGGCAACTCGGTCGAGGTGTGGCTGCGAGGTGACGCCGACAAGGGTGTCGTCAACGCGACGAGCCAGGACAAGGCGAGCGTTCTCGACGGCCACCTCGAAGGCAATGCGGTGATGGGCTTGCTGACCATCGGCGAAAAGAGCTGGGTGTTCACCGCGCCGGCCGCCGAAGCCCCCGCCGGCCTTTTCGTGTACGAGCGGGACGGCGTGCGGAGCAGCTGGATCGTCGACGCCGACGGTGACGTCACCGGCGTGCTGCGTCGCAACGACGGATCCCTCGGTCCCGCACCGGTTCTGGCCACCGACGGGACCGCCGTGATCGATGGACAGAGGGTCAGGGCCGTTCGCGTGGGCGGCGGCAGCGATGTCTGACCCCGTCGCCACCCGCAACACCGGTGCGGCGGGGATGCTGATCGCCGTCAGCCTGGGCGCGTTGACGGCGGTCGCGCTCGGAGTGTTCGGCAAGACCCATGAGCCGCAATTCTTTTCGATCAACGTGGCGGGGTTCTCCAGCGGCACAGCGGTGAAGTCGTGGCTGGCGACCCTCGCTATGGTGTTGGCGCTGTTCCAGCTCTACTCGGCGTTCGTGATGTACCGGTTGACGCCCGGCGGGCGCGCACCGGCGTGGATCGCAACGGCCCACATATGGTCGGGGCGGTTGGCGGTGCTGGCCACCGTGCCGGTGGCCGTGCACTGCCTCTACGCTCTCGGCTTCGCCGAAACCGACAGCAGGGTGCTGTTTCACTCACTGTTCGGCTGCTTCTTCTACGGCGTCTTCGTCACCAAGATGATCCTGCTGACGCGCGGTGGGCTCCGCGGCTGGGTGCTTCCCATCGTCGGGGGGCTGGTGTTCTTCGGGCTGGTCTACGTCTGGCTCACGTCGGCGCTGTGGTTCTTCCAGACCAGCGGGCTGACGTTCTGAGGAAAGGAATCGCCATGCGACGCAAACAGTTCCTCGCGGGCGCCGGGCTCGGAATCGCAGGCACCGCGTTGGCGGCCTGCAGCACGTACGGCAAGGATCCCGACGCCGCCGAGGAGCCGACCGCGACGACGACCGGTGGTGCGGTTGCGCCGGTTGCGGTCCTCGCGAACGTCGCCGACGTCCCGGTCGGCGGCGGTGTCATCGTCGACCAGACGGTGGTGACGCAACCCACGGCGGGTGAGTACAAGGGATTCTCGGCGACTTGCACTCACGCCGGGTGCACGGTGCGCGACGTGGCGGGCGGCACCATCAACTGCCCCTGCCACGGCAGCAAGTTCACCCTCGACGGCACGGTGGCCAACGGGCCGGCAACCCGCCCGTTGGAGGTGAAACCAATTGAATTGCAGGGCGATTCGATCATTCTGCGCTGACGAGGTCAGGTGGACGTGACGCCGGGAATGCGGCCTTCGCGGAACGCTTCGACGAAGTGGCGGTGATCGTCGCGGACGATGCCGGCATACTCCAGGCCGAACGCCACCAGGTCTGCGGAGAACTCGTCGACATGGTCGCCGATGACCGCGTCGATCGCCTCCTCGGTCTGGAACTCGACCACCTTCTGGTCACTGTCGGCATCCCCGACACAGTGCACCTTGGCTACCGCCCGCCCCAGCTGCTCGATCACTTCAGCCAATTCGTCTGGTTCGGTCAACTCGCTCCAGTCGAGATCGGCTGCATACGGGGATATCTCGCTGACGACAAACCCGACGTCGTCGATGTCGGTGTATCCGAGCAGCGGGTCGGCATGCGCCTGCAGTGCGCGTTGAGACACCGCCGTTCGGTGGCCGTGATGCTTGAAGTGCCGACTCAGACTCCCATCCTCGACGACCCGGCTGGGCGCGGCGACATTGCCCTGCTTCATCGACAGGACGGCGTCGTTGTCCAACGCCTGGTTGAATCCCTCGATCAGTACGGTGTAGGTCGGCAGACCCGCGCTGCCGATACCGTGACCTTTCTTGCCGATCACATCCTTGATGTCGTAGGTGATGCCCTGGAACCGTTTGGTTTTCGGAATGGTTTCGAGATATCCAGCGAAGGCGGCCTCGACCTTGTCGCGTTCGGCGTCCTCGAGTCGACGCACGCCCGCGGCGTCCCGGAAGCGTCTGTCCCAATCGTCCACCGCGGTGAGGCGGTCCAACATCTCGGACCTCGTCGACAATCGGGCGCTCTGCAAGGCGGTCAGTACGGCGCCGCGCGCGGTGTCGAGATTCAGCGAAAAGCTCGCGTCATCGTCGGCTTGGAGGAACCACCGCACCTGCTCGACGTAGGCGCGGGTGAATGTATCGATCAGCCTGCTGATCTCGTGATCCGACAACGCCTTCTGCCAGCACATCAGTGCGACGCTGGCGGCGAACCGCTGCAGGTCCCACGTGAAGTGTCCGATGTAGGCCTCGTCGAAGTCGTTGACGTCGAAGATCAGCTTGCCTGCGCCGTCCATGTACGTGCCGAAGTTCTCGGTGTGCAGGTCGCCCTGGATCCACACCCGGCTTGTGCGCTCGTCGGCCCAACGGTCCTCGCGCTCGGTCACGTCGGCGTAGAACACGCACGCGCTGCCGCGGAAGAAGGCGAAGGGGTCGGCCGCCATCTTGCGGAACTTGGTCCGAAACGCGTCTGGATCGGCCTTCATCAGATCGGCGAACGCGCTCACCAGGCAATCGACGATCAACGACTCCCGTTGGTCCTGCATGAGCACGGAGTACCCCGTCCGTTGTCACCGCTCACCGCCACACTGACGGCGTGCTCGATCTCGTTCTCCCGCTGCAGTGCGGCGGCTGCGGCGCACCGTCGACGCGGTGGTGCGCGGCGTGCGCGTCGACGCTGACGGTCAGGGCAGACGATCCGCACCTCGTCTCACCGCGCGTGGACCCCGGCGTCCCGGTGTACTCCCTGGGCCGTTACGCGGGGCCGCGGCGAGCAGCCGTCATCGCGGTCAAGGAGCATGGCCGAACCGATCTGCTGCGCCCACTCGCCGGCGCGCTGCGGGCCGGCCTGTCCCACCTGCTGACCTGGGGTCTTCTCGATACCCCGCTGACGGTGGTCCCCGCACCGACCCGCCGGTGGTCGGCCCGGCGCCGCGGCGGCGACCCGGTGACCCGGATGGCCCGTACCGCCGCCGCCGACCTGCCGGGGGTGGGCGTCGTCCAGGCGCTGCGCACACGCGCTCTCGTGGCGGATTCGGTCGGGTTGTCCACCGCCGATCGACAGCGCAACATCGGCGGGCGGGTCCGGGTCGTGCGGCCCGTCGCGGACGAAGTACTCGTCGTCGACGACATCGTCACCACCGGCGCCACCGCCGCCGAGTCGGTTCGCGTGCTGCACACCGTTGGGGCGCGCGTGGCGGCCGTGCTGGTTGTGGCAAACGCGTGACCGCGCCGCGAGGCCGAATCCAGGCTCACATATCAGACCGAGGTGAAGAACTGGAAACAGGTACCCGGATTCACTGGCACTACCGGGTGAACGCGGCTACCGTCGGCTTCAACACCCGTGAATGACTCACGGCCGGCGCTCAGATACGAAGCGCCAGCATCGCCGACGCGGTAGGAGGTGAGTAGACGACACCTTGCACCGGCGAGCGGCGAGACATGCAAAGCCCCGTCGGTGCGGATCACGACAACCCGGGCACGCTCACGCGTGCGGACGCCGAAGAAACGAGTTGCCAAGCATGTCAAGCCAATCCCTGGACTCCCGAACGATGGTGATCGAGGACGAAACGCCCGAAACCCGACCGCGCGCCGAAGTCGCGGTCACCGGTCGCAACGTCGAGATCCCCGACCACTTCCGCACGTACGTCGCAGAGAAACTGTCACGCCTGGAACGATTCGACCGCACGATCTATCTGTTCGACGTCGAGCTCGACCACGAGCGGAACCGACGTCAACGCAAGTACTGCCAACACGTGGAGATCACCGCGCGCGGCCGCGGCCCGGTGGTCCGCGCCGAAGCCTGTGCCGACAGCTTCTACGGCGCGATGGAATCAGCGGTGGACAAGCTCGCCGAGCGGCTGCGCCGTGCGCGTGATCGCCGCAAGATCCACTACGGCGACAAGACCCCGGTTTCGGTCGCCAAGGCCACCGCGGTCACCGCACCACCCGAGCCGCTGACCGCGACGCCGCCCGAACACGACGGCGCGGCGCTCGACGAGCACGAGCCCGGCCGCATCGTGCGGATCAAGGAGCACCCGGCCACCCCGATGACCGTCGACGACGCGCTGTCGCAGATGGAACTGGTCGGCCACGACTTCTTTCTCTTTCATGACAAGGAGAGCGACCTGCCCTCCGTGGTCTACCGCAGGCACGCCTACGACTACGGCTTAATTCGGCTCGCCTGAGCCGGGAGGCTTAATTCGGCTCGCCTGAGCCGCGTGGTCGGTCCGGCTCACCCGAACCGGACCGACCACTATTTCGCCCGGCCTGACGCAGCTGGGCCGGGTCTGGGTGCATGTCGCCTACCATGGGTTGAGCTCAAGACTTCCAAACCCATAGGGGAACTAGCGTGCTGCAAAAGTTGCTGCGTCTCGGCGAGGGCCGGATGGTCAAACGCCTCAAGGGGGTGGCCGACTACGTCGACTCCCTGGAAGGCGACGTCGAGAAGCTGACCGACGCTGAACTGCGGGCCAAGACCGACGAGTTCAAAAAGCGCGTGGACAACGGCGAAAGCCTTGACGACCTGCTGCCCGAAGCGTTCGCCGTCGCCCGCGAGGCGGCCTGGCGAGTGCTCGACCAGAAGCCGTTCAAGGTGCAGTTGATGGGCGGCGCGGCGCTGCACTTCGGCAACGTCGCCGAGATGAAGACCGGTGAGGGTAAGACGCTGACCGGCGTGCTCCCGGCCTACCTCAACGCACTGTCGGGCAAGGGCGTGCACATCGTCACGGTGAACGACTACCTGGCCAGGCGCGACGCCGAGTGGATGGGCCGTGTGCACCGCTTCCTCGGCCTGGAGGTCGACGTGATCCTGGCGCAGATGACCCCCGACCAGCGGCGGACCGCCTACGCCGCCGACATCACGTACGGCACCAACAACGAGTTCGGCTTCGACTACCTGCGCGACAACATGGCGCACTCCCTGGCCGACCTGGTCCAGCGCGGACACAACTTCGCGATTGTCGACGAGGTCGACTCCATCCTCATCGACGAGGCCCGCACCCCGCTGATCATCTCCGGCCCCGCCGACGGCGCGTCGCAGTGGTACACCGAGTTCGCGCGGATCGTGCCGCTGATGGAAAAGGACGTCCACTACGAGGTCGACATCCGCAAGCGCACCGTCGGTGTGCACGAACTCGGCGTCGAGTTCGTCGAGGACCAGCTGGGCATCGACAACCTCTACGAGGCGGCCAACTCGCCGCTGGTCAGCTACCTGAACAACGCGCTCAAGGCCAAGGAGCTGTTCCAGCGCGACAAGGACTACATCGTGCGCGACGGTGACGTGCTCATCGTCGACGAATTCACCGGTCGCGTGCTGGTCGGCCGTCGCTACAACGAGGGCATGCACCAGGCCATCGAGGCCAAGGAGCGCGTCGAGATCAAGGCCGAGAACCAGACCCTGGCCACGATCACGCTGCAGAACTACTTCCGCCTCTACGACAAGCTCGCAGGCATGACCGGCACGGCGCAGACCGAGGCGGCCGAGCTGCACGAGATCTACAAGCTCGGCGTGGTTCCCATCCCGACCAACAAGCCGATGATCCGCGCCGACCAGTCCGACCTGATCTACAAGACCGAAGAGGCCAAGTACATCGCGGTCGTCGACGACGTCGCCGAGCGCTACGAGAAGGGGCAGCCGGTCCTGATCGGCACCACCAGCGTGGAGCGCTCGGAGTACCTGTCGCGCCAGTTCACCAAGCGCAGAATCCCGCACAACGTGCTCAACGCGAAGTACCACGAGCAGGAGGCCTCGATCATCGCCGAGGCCGGCCGGCTGGGCGCGATCACCGTCGCGACGAACATGGCGGGCCGCGGTACCGACATTGTGCTCGGCGGCAACCCGGACTTCCTCACCGACAAGCGGTTGCGCGAACGCGGCCTGGACCCGGTGGAGACGCCGGACGAGTACGAGAAGGTCTGGCACGAGACGCTGTCCGCGGTCAAAGCCGAATGCGCGCGCGAGGCCGAGGACGTCATCGCCGCGGGCGGGCTGTACGTGCTGGGCACCGAACGGCACGAGTCCCGCCGCATCGACAACCAGCTGCGCGGCCGCTCCGGCCGCCAGGGTGACCCCGGCGAATCCCGGTTCTACCTGTCGCTGGGTGACGAGCTGATGCGACGGTTCAACGGCGCCACCCTGGAGGCGTTGCTGACCAGGCTCAACCTGCCCGACGACGTGCCGATCGAGGCGAAGATGGTCACCCGCGCCATCAAGAGCGCGCAGACGCAGGTCGAGCAGCAGAACTTCGAGGTCCGCAAGAACGTCCTCAAGTACGACGAGGTGATGAACAAGCAGCGCGTCGTCATCTACGAGGAGCGCAGGCGCATCCTGGAGGGCGAGAACCTCGCCGAACAGGCCCGCAACATGCTCGTCGACGTGATCACCGCCTACGTCGACGGGGCCACGGCTGAGGGCTACTCCGAGGACTGGGATCTCGAACAGCTCTGGACCGCGCTGCGGCAGCTGTACCCCGTGGGCATCGACCACCACGACCTGATCGACTCCGACGCGATCGGTGAGCCCGGCGAGTTGACGCGCGAGGAACTGCTGGAGGCGTTGATCGCCGACGCCGACCGCGCATACGCCGAGCGGGAGAAGCAGATCGAGGAAATCGCGGGCGAAGGCGCGATGCGCCAGTTGGAGCGCAACGTGCTGCTCAACGTGCTGGACCGCAAGTGGCGCGAACACCTCTACGAGATGGACTACCTCAAGGAGGGCATCGGGCTGCGGGCGATGGCGCAGCGCGATCCGCTCGTCGAGTACCAGCGCGAGGGTTACGACATGTTCATCGGAATGCTCGAGGGGCTCAAGGAGGAGTCGGTCGGGTTCCTGTTCAACGTCGCAGTCGAACCCGCGCCGCAGCCGACCGTCGCCCCGGTCGCACCGCCGTCCGGTCTGAGCGAGTTCGCCGAGGCCGCCGCCGCCCAAGCCCAGGGTGGGGTGGCGACCAAGGAACGGCCGACCGAAACGGGCCTGCGCGCCAAGGGAATCGACGACGAGTCGCGTCCGCTGACCTACACCGGGCCGTCGGAGGACGGCTCGGCCGAGGTGCAGCGGTCGGGCAACGGCAGTGGCGCCCCGCGGCAGGCGGCGCCCAGCGGCGGCACCCGCAAGCAGCGGCGCGAAGCCGCGCGCCAGCAGGCCCGTGAGCAAAAGGCGATGCGCAGGCGTTAAGAGGGCTCGACGAGCGCGGCGATCCGGCCCAGCGTGGCCCGCATCCCGTCTTCGGCTTGCTTGGGTGCGCCGCCCCTCTTGAGCAGCAGGCGTTGCCGGTCCTCGGATACGTCCCAGGTTTCACGCACCAGCGTGCCCTCTGGCGTCGGTTCGAGCTCGTAGCGCCAGACGCGCCCGCCGATCAGCCCGAGGGGACCCATCGTCGTCTTCCACGCGATGCGGCGGTCGGGTTCGAACTCGACGACGGTGTTGGTGGTCCGGTACCCAAGGAACAGCGATTCGGGCCTTCCGCGCATCGCCATGCCGAATGTCGCACCGGCAGAGAGAGGTTGAGACTTCTCGCCGGATGTGTGAGCGACGGTGCCCGAGCCGTCGAAGGCCGGATGCCTGCCGGCGTCGGCGAGTAAGGCGAAGATCGCGTCCGGGGGCGCCTTGATGACGCGCTGCACGCTGATCGAGTCTCCCTGCACGCGAGCAGGCTAGCGCTCAACCGATCTGCAGCGCGACCACCCGCCAGCGCCGGCCGTCGTACGCGATGCGCGCCGCGATCGCGCGGATGCGCTGTCCGCGACTGTAAGTGCCGAATACCTCCGCGGCCGGACCGTCGTCATCGGTCACGCGCACCCTGACCCGGCGCAGGGTGGCGACGGTCGAGTGCGGGTGGCGGGTGAACGCGAGCACGGTTTCGATCAGCGCCGGTGCCAACAGCGGCTGCAACTGGGCGACGGGGCGCCGCCGGTCGATCACCTCGAGCACCCTGCGCAACGCCGCATCGGCGAAGGCGACCGCCGCGCGCGGCGGGGCGGGCTCGGCGGGGACCGGCGCTTGCGGGTGCCGAGCGTGTACACCAGCGGATGGTCGGCGGCGCAGCGCTTTTGGCGACGGTGGCGGGCAGGCGCCGACACCGAGGGGAGGCGGTTCACAGTCGATGACCGGCGCCACTAGTGCAGCCGGTCGCTGTTCGTCGGGGCCGGACGCGGCCTCGGCAGGGGTGCGAAAGGATGTCACAACGCGTTCTCCAGCGACTCGACGAGACGGGACCCGTCTGCTGGAGAGTGGGCAGACACCACCATGATCGCACGGTCCGCGGGGCCTCCGAGACAGCGATAAGCACCCGTGATGCGCATCTGCGGGGTTTGCCTATAGCGTGGCGGGGACTTCGGCGCCCGCGGTCGGACCGCGGCAGTACAGGGGAGGGACGACGTCGCGATGGTCACCCGGTTGTCGACGGCGGACGCGTCGTTCTACCGCCTGGAGAACACGTCGACGCCGATGTACGTGGGTTCGCTGTCGATCCTTCGCAAACCCCGCAGCGGCCTGAGCTACGAGACCCTGCTGGCCACCGTCGAACAGCGGCTGCCGCAGATACCCCGCTACCGGCAGAAGGTGCGTGAGGTGACGTTGGGCCTGGCGCGCCCGGTGTGGGTGGACGATCGCGACTTCGACATCACCTACCACATCCGTCGCTCCGCGCTGCCGTCGCCGGGCAGCGACGCCCAGTTGCACGAGCTCATCGCGCGGCTCGGGTCCCGGCCGCTGGACAGGTCGCGGCCGTTGTGGGAGATGTACCTGATCGAAGGCCTGGCCAAGAACCGCCTCGCGATCTACACGAAGTCGCACCAGGCGTTGGTGAACGGCATGACTGCCCTCGAGATCGGCCACGTCATCGCCGACCGCACCCAGAAGCCGCCGGAGTTCGGTGAGGACATCTGGATCCCGTTGCGCGAGCCCAGCGATCGGCAGTTGCTGCTCGGTGCGCTCGGCGAGTGGATCACGCGGCCCGCCGAGCAGATCAGTGCGGTCCGCAACGCCGTCGTCGACGTCGCCACCAACGCGGGCCAGTTGGTCGACATGGGCCGCCGTGCCCTCGAGGTGGTCCGCACCGTGGCGCGCGGCACCGCGCCGAGCAGCCCGCTGAACACCACCGTGTCGCGCAACCGGCGGTTCACCGTCGCCTGCGGGCGGCTCGAGGACTTCCGCGCGGTGCGCGCCCGCTACGACTGCGACGTCAACGACGTGGTGCTGGCCGTGGTGGCCGGCGCGTTACGCAATTGGCTGATGTCGCGCGGTGAACCGGTGACCTCGACCGCGAGGGTGCGGGCGATGGCGCCCATGTCGGTGTATCCGGATGCCGAACTCGACGCGACCGGCCCGGGCCAGGCCATCAGCGAGGTGACGCCGTTCCTCGTCGACCTTCCCGTCGGTGAGGGCAACCCGGTGGTGCGGCTCTCGCAGATCGCCCACGCCACCGAATCGGCGTCCACCGCCGCCAGCCTGGTCGACGCGAGAACCATCGTGACGCTGTCCGGGTTCGCGCCGCCGACCCTGCACGCGATGGGCATCCGGGTGGCGACCACGTTCTCGGCGCGCCAGTTCAACCTGCTGATCACCAACGTGCCGGGCGCACAGCATCAGATGTACATCGCGGGCACCAAACTGCTGGAGACCTACGCGGTACCGCCGCTTTTGAGCAACCAGGTGCTGGCGCTGGGGGTGACGTCCTACCACGGCATGGTCTACTTCGGCATCAATGCCGACCGCGACGCGATGAGCGACGTCGATGTTTTGCCGAGTCTGCTGCGCGAATCGATGGAAGAACTGCTAGAAGCGGCCCAATAACACCCTCTGTGCGTTTGCGGGATTGACTCTCTCACTGCCAGCGGGGTCGAATTGGGTCACCATGACGACGAGCGCAGAGAACGAGACGCCAGGAAAAGCCAGGTCCGCCACACAGCGCGCATTTCGATCGCCGACCGATTCCGTCGTACCCCACCCGGCACTCGACCTGCCGCCACACGATGACGCGTTCACCCGCTCGCGCGGCGTGGACTGGATCGTCTTCGGGGTCACCGCGGTCATTGCGATTGCCTTCCTGGTGTGGGGCTTCGTCAGCACGGAGTCGCTGGCCTCCGCTTCGGACAGGGCGCTGACGTGGGTCATGGACACCACCGGGTGGCTGTTCGTGCTGACGGCCTCCGGTTTCGTGGTGTTCATCCTGTGGCTGGCGATCGGTCGCTTCGGCGCCATCCCACTTGGTCGTGACGACGAGGAACCCGAGTTCCACGGGGTGTCGTGGGTCGCGATGATGTTCAGCGCCGGCATGGGGATCGGGCTGATGTTCTTCGGGGTGGCCGAGCCGCTTTCGCACTACGCGACACCGCCACCGGGCACCGGCGAGCCGGGCAACACCGAGGCCGTGCAGACCGCGATGGCCACCACGCTGTTCCACTGGTCGCTGCACCCGTGGGCGATCTACGCGGTGGTCGGTCTGGCGATCGCCTACGGCGTCTACCGCAAGGGCCGACTGCAGCTGATCAGCGCGGCGTTCGAACCGCTGCTGGGCTCGCGCGCCAACGGACCGTGGGGCAAGGTCATCGACATGCTGGCGATCTTCGCCACGCTGTTCGGCTCGGCCGCCTCGCTCGGTCTGGGTGCGCTGCAGATCCGCAGCGGCCTGCAGATCGTCGGCGGTATCGGGGAAACCGGCAACGCCATCCTCGTCGTCATCATCACGGTGCTCACGATGGCGTTCGTGCTGTCGGCGGTCTCCGGGGTCGCGCGCGGCATCCAGTGGCTGTCCAACATCAACATGGTGCTGGCGATGGTGCTCGCGTTATTCGTATTCGTCGTCGGGCCAACGGTTTTCATCCTCAACCTGCTGCCGACATCGCTGGGCAGCTACATGGCGGACTTCGCGATGATGTCGGCGCGCACCGGCGCCGAAGGCTCCGCGGTCAACGTGTGGCTGCAGTCGTGGACGATCTTCTACTGGGCGTGGTGGGTGTCGTGGACGCCGTTCGTCGGCATGTTCATCGCGCGGATCTCGCGGGGGCGCACCATCCGTCAGTTCGTCACCGGCGTGTTGTTGGTGCCGAGCCTGGTGTCACTGGTGTGGTTCGCGGTGTTCGGCGGTTCGGCGATCCGCGTACAGGAGGAGGGCACCGACCTCGCCGGCGAAGGCAGCATCGAGGCTCAGCTCTTCGGCCTGCTCGAGCAGTATCCGATCGCGACCATCGCCAGCGTGCTGGTGATGGCGCTGGTGGCGATCTTCTTCGTCTCCGGCGCGGACGCCGCGTCGGTGGTGATGGGATCGCTGTCCGAACGCGGCACGATCAGACCCGGTCGAGCCACCGTGATCTTCTGGGGTGTAGCCACCGGCGCCGTCGCTGCGGTGATGCTGCTGGTCGGCGGGGAGGACGCGTTGACCGGGTTGCAGTCCATCACCATCATCGCGGCGCTGCCGTTCGTCGTGGTGATGGTCGGCCTGGCCGTGGGGTTGGTCAAGGACCTGCGCCGCGACCCGATGATGGTGCGAAAGAAGTATGCCGAAGAGGCCGTCGACAGCGCGGTCATCCACGGCGTCACGGAGCACGGTGACGACTTCGTCATCTCGGTGGAGAAGGATCCGGCGAGCGAGAAATCGCCCGACGACTAATCTCGCCTGGTGCGCGTCTACATCCCCGCGACCCTGACCATGCTGCAGCAGCTCGTGGCCGACCGGGTGCTCCATGCCCGCAGCGGTACGGCGTTTGCGGTGACGCCCTCCCTGCGCGAGTCCTACGCCGAGGGCGACGACGAAGAACTCGCCGAGGTCGCACGCCGGGAAGCCGCGCTGGCGTCGCTGCGCCTGCTCGGAAGCGAAGGGGTGGGCGACCTGCCGCCGCGCCGCGCGGTGGTGGAGGCCGAGGTCGACGGCGTGACGCCGCGCCCCGATCTCGATGACGCGGTGGTGCGGCTGGCCGGTCCGGTCGCCTTGGAGGACGTCATCGCCGCCTATGTCGACAATGCCGAAGCCGAGTCCGCGGTGTTGCCCGCGATCGAGGCCGTCGACGACGCGGACCTCGGCGACGAGGATGCCGACTTCGTCGTCGGTGATGCCCAGGACCACGACCTGGCTTGGTACGCGCCGCAGGAGTTGCCGTTCCTGCTCGACCTGCTCTGAGCCCCGTCGGCCCTGATCCCGGCTGGATACGGCTGTCGTAAGTTACGGTACCGTAGGTTCATGGCCAAGAACTCCATCAAGGTGTCGGCCAACGTCGCCGACACGGTGAAGCCGACGGTCGCCGGGACCAAGAACCCGGGCCTGCGCGCGCTGCGGACCATCGTGGGACGGGTCACTACGCCGCTGTTGCCCGACGACTACCTCAAACTCGCCAACCCGCTGTGGTCGGCGCGCGAACTGCGCGGCCGGGTGCTGAGCGTCCGACGCGAAACCGAGGACTCGGCGACGCTGGTCATCAAGCCGGGCTGGGGCTTCTCGTTCGACTACCAGCCCGGTCAGTACATCGGAATCGGCGTGCAGATCGACGGCCGTTGGCGCTGGCGGTCCTATTCGCTGACCTCGGCGCCGTCGCGCACCACCCGAACCATCACCATCACGGTCAAGGCCATGCCCGAAGGGTTCCTGTCGACGCATCTGGTCGACGGGTTGGCGCCCGGCACGATCGTGCGGCTGGCCGCGCCGCAGGGCAACTTCGTCATGCCCGACCCCGCCCCGGCGAAGGTGCTGTTCCTCACCGGCGGCTCCGGTATCACGCCGGTGATGTCGATGCTGCGGACGCTGGCCCGCCGCGACCAGATCACCGATATCGTTCATTTGCATTCTGCGCCAACCGAATCCGATGTGATGTTCGCCTCCGAACTCGCCGAGCTGGCCCTTGCGCACCATTCCTACCGACTGCGGACACGCGCGACGCGCACCCAGGGCCGGCTGGACCTGTCGCGCCTCGACGACGAGGTGCCCGACTGGCGCGAGCGACAGACCTGGGCGTGTGGTCCCGAGGGCATACTCGATGCCGCCCAGCGGTGCTGGTCGAGTGCCGGCCTCGGCGAACGCCTGCACCTTGAGCGTTTCGCGGTGTCCAAGGCCGCCGTGCACGGGCAGGGCGGCACCGTGGAGTTCGCGCGCAGCGGCAAGACGGCCACCGTGGACGCCGCGACTCCGCTGATGGACGCCGGGGAGCAGGTCGGGGTCCAGATGCCGTTCGGCTGCCGGATGGGTATCTGCCAATCATGCGTGGTGGGCCTGGTCGAGGGCCACGTCCGTGACCTGCGCACCGGTGTTGAACACGAGCCGGGCAGCCGAGTGCAGACCTGTATCTCCGCGGCATCGGGCGATTGCGTGCTCGATGTCTGAGGTTTACTGGCCGGTAACCTACGGGTACGTAGGTTACGGTATCGTAGGCACGCGAGAGGAGGCTTGACGATGGCAATCACTGACGTTCCCGAATTCGCGCATCTGACTGACGCGGATATCGAGAGTCTGGCTGTGGAACTGGATGCGATCCGGCAGGACATCGAAGACTCCCGCGGTGAGCGCGACGCGCGCTATATCCGTCGCACCATCGCCGGCCAGCGTGCGCTGGAGGTCGCGGGCCGCCTGATGCTGGCGGCAAGCTCACGCCGCTCGGCCTGGTGGGCAGGAACCGTGACCCTGGGCGTGGCCAAGATCATCGAGAACATGGAGATCGGCCACAACGTCATGCACGGGCAGTGGGATTGGATGAACGATCCCGAGATTCACTCCTCGACGTGGGAGTGGGACATGAGTGGTTCGTCCAAGCACTGGCGCTTCACCCACAACTTCATGCATCACAAGTACACCAACATCCTGGGCATGGACGACGACGTGGGCTATGGCCTGTTACGGGTCACCCGGGACACCAAGTGGAAGCCGTTCAACCTCGGAAACCTGCTGTACAACACGATTCTCGCGCTCGGCTTCGAGTGGGGCGTCGGCCTGCAGCACGTGGAGTTGGGCAAGATCTTCAAGGGCAGGGACAACCGCGACGAAAGCAAGATCCGGGCGCGCGAATTCGCCGCCAAGGCGGGCGCGCAGTTGGTCAAGGACTACGTCGCCTACCCCGCATTGACCTCGCTGTCGCCCGGTGCGACATACCGGTCGACGCTGACGGCGAACGCGGTCGCGAACGTGATCCGCAACGTCTGGTCGAATGCGGTCATCTTCTGCGGTCACTTCCCTGACGGCGCAGAGAAATTCACCAAGACCGACATGGTCGGTGAGAGCAAGGGCCAGTGGTATCTGCGACAGATGCTGGGCAGTGCCAACTTCGAGGGCGGCCCGGTACTGCGGTTCATGAGCGGCAATCTGTGCCATCAGATCGAGCACCATCTGTATCCGGACCTTCCGAGTAACCGGCTGCACGAAATCTCGGTCCGGGTGCAGCAGGTGTGCGACAAGTACGACCTGCCCTACACGACCGGTTCGTTCCTGGTGCAGTACGGCAAGACATGGCGGACCATCGCCAAACTGTCGCTGCCGGACAAGTACCTGCGCGACACCGCCGACGATGCGCCGGAGACGCGCAGCGAGCGGATGTTCGCCGAACTGGAGCCGACCCAACGGCGTGGTCTCAAGTCGTCAATCGCGGCCGTGCGGGCCCGTCGCCGCGAGAAGCGCGCCGCCAAACTGGCCGCCTAGCGCACTCTCCAGTGGCGCGAGCGCACTCTCATGTGGCGCCAGCGCACTCTCATGTGGCGCGAGCGTGCGTGCTTGCGCACGACACGCCGCGCATTCTCGACACTTTGCGCACGTTGGCGCCGCGGTGACCGTGCGTCCGGCGCCGAGCCGTCCCGCGTCGACAGCACTTCACGCACTCTCGTCGACGACGGGCGTGCACAAACTGCCGTAAATCAGCGGCGTGTCGGATGCAGACGCGCACGCTCGCGCAACGGGTGCGAGGCGCGCGCTACCAGTCTGACTCGTGCAGGGCGGCCAGCAGCCGGCGGGCGGCGGCGACACGGTCGAACGCGGGGCCGGTCAACGTGTCGAGTGCGCACTCCGGATCGGCGGGCGCACCCATGTGCCCACATCCGCGCGGGCAGTCCTTGATCGCCTCGGCCAGATCCGAAAACGCCAGCAGCACATCATCGGGTTCGATGTGCGCCAGTCCGAACGACCGGATGCCGGGCGTATCGATCACCCACCCGCCGAACTCCAGCGGCAGCGCCACCGACTGGGTCGACGTATGTCTGCCCTTCCCGACGTCGGTCACCTCTCCGGTGGCCCGCTCCGCCTGGGGGACAAGACGATTCACCAGCGTCGACTTTCCGACCCCCGAATGCCCGAGCAGAACGGTGACCCGCCCCGCGAGCATCGGGGCCACCGCGTCGAGCGGATCGTCGCGACCCGCCGTGGTGATTTTCAGATCAAGATCGGCGAATTGCGCCGCAAATGGTTCGGGCGGAGCGAGATCCGTCTTCGTCAGGCACAGGATTGGCTCCAGCCCGCCGGCATAGGCCGCGATCAGCGCGCGCTCGACCAGCCCGGTGCGCGGCGGCGGGTCAGCCAGCGCGACGACGATCAGCAGTTGGTCGGCGTTGGCCACCACGACCCGCTCGGTCGGGTCGGTGTCATCGGCGGTGCGGCGCAACACCGTTCGCCGTTCACCGCGTCGGACGATGCGGGCCAGCGTGTCGGGCCGGCCGGACAGGTCGCCGACGATTCCTACCTCATCGCCGACGACGATCGGGGTGCGGCCCAGTTCGCGCGCCCGCATCGCGACCACGCGGCGGTCCGGGTCGCCGCCGAGCGCGCAGCCCCATCGCCCACGGTCGACGGTCACCACCATCGCTTCCTGCGCGTCGGCGTGCTCAGGCCGAATCTTGGTCCGCGGCCGCGAGCCTCGGCCGGGCCGCACCCGGACATCGGACTCGTCGTACTCGCGTCGGTTCAAGCGGGGTCGACCTCCGCCGTCTGCCCCGCGAGCATGTCGGCCCACAACTGTGGGAAACCGGGCAACGTTTTGGCGGTGGTGTCGATATTCTCGACCGCGACGTCGGCGACCCGAAGCCCCACGATCGCGCCCGCGGTGGCCATCCTGTGGTCGGCATAGGACCGCCACAGCCCGCCGTGCAGCGGTCGGGCCGTGATCGCTAACCCGTCCTCGGTCTCCTCGCACTGACCGCCGAGACCGTTGATCTCCGCCGAAAGTGCCGCGAGCCGGTCGGTCTCGTGTCCACGCAGATGCGCGACACCCGACAGCTTCGACACTGAGCCGGGGGAGGCCAATGCCGCCAGCGCAGCAACGGCGGGCGTGAGCTCGCCGACCTCGTGCAGGTCGACGTCGATACCGCCGTACACCTCGGCACCACACACTTCGAGGTAGGTATCGCCATGTTGCACAACCGATCCCAGCTTCTTCAGAATCGAGATGATGGCATCGGCCGGTTGCGTGCTGACCCGCGGCCAGCCCGTCAACCGCACGCTGCCGCCGCTGACCACCGCGGCCGCCAGGAACGGCACCGCGTTGGACAGGTCGGGCTCGATGTCCCAGTGCCGGGCGGCCACCGGCCCCGGCGACACCCGCCACTGGTTGTCGCGGCCGTCGTCGACGTCGACTCCGGCGTCGCGCAGCATCGCGACCGTCATCGCCACATGCGGCGCGGAGGGGACCGAGTCGCCGGTGTGCACGACGGTGAGCCCGTCGCGGAAACCCGCTCCCGACAGCAGCAGCCCGGAGACGAACTGTGACGAGGCCGAGGCATCGATCTCCACGGTCCCACCGGTGACTGATCCGGCGCCGCGCACCGCGAAGGGGAGCCCATCGCCGTCGATGTCGACACCGAGGCCGCGCAACGCGTCGAGAAGGGGTGCGATGGGGCGGGCACGGGCCTGTTCGTCACCGTCGAACGTGACGGTGGCCGTGCCCAGGGCCGCCACCGGTGGCACGAACCGCAACACCGTGCCGGCCAGTCCACAGTCGATGCGCGCACCCTCGCTCGGCGCGATCCGCCCGCTGACCGACAGTTCGTCGGCATGGCCCTCGACCGTCACGCCGAGCGCGGCCAGCGCCCCGATCATCAGGTCGGTGTCGCGGCTGCGCAGCGCCCCGCTGATCGTCGATTCGCCGTTGGCCGTGGCCAGCGCCGCCAACACCAACGCCCGGTTCGTCTGCGATTTCGAGCCGGGCACGGTGACGGTGGCATGCACCGGAGCCGTCGTCGACGGTGCACGCCAGGCCTGGCGTTCTTGGTCTGCGGGCGCGCTCACCGCTCCATCTTCCCCTGTCGGCTCGCCGTGCCACCATGGGATTCATGTGTGGACGTTTCGCGGTGACCACGGACCCGGCGCTATTGGCCGAGAAGATCAAGGCGATCGACGAGACCACGGCGGCCACCTCCGGCGGTAAGGACGCGTCGGGGCCGAACTACAACGTCGCGCCGACCACGACTGTCAGCACCGTGGTCCAGCGCCACAGCGAACCCGACGACGACGCCACCCGGCGGCTGCGGTCGATGCGCTGGGGCCTGGTGCCGCCGTGGGTGAAGGCCAAAGAGGACGGCAGCCCCGAGACCAAGGGGCCGCTGCTGATCAACGCCCGTTCGGAGAAGCTGACCACCTCGCCGGCCTTCCGCAACTCGGCCAAGAACAAGCGCTGCCTGGTGCCGATGGACGGCTGGTACGAATGGCAGGGCCAGAAGGGCGCCAAGACACCCTTCTTCATGTACGCAGGCGACGGTGAGCCGCTGTTCATGGCGGGGCTGTGGACGACGTGGCGACCAAAAGACGCACCCAAGGACGCCAAACCGCTGCTCAGCTGCACGATCATCACCACCGACGCCGCCGGACCGCTGGCCGACATCCACGACCGCATGCCGTTGACCGTCAGCGCGAGCGACTGGGACCGCTGGCTGGACCCCGACGCGCCGATCGACGAGGGGCTGTTGCGCGGCCACGGAGACCTCGACCGCATCGAGATCCGCGAGGTGTCGCGGCTGGTGAACAGCGTGCGCAACAACGGCCCGGAGCTGATCGAGCCCGTCGAACCCCAGGCTGAACAAGGCACCCTGCTTTGACGCAGCCGGACCCGCCCGGCCCGCTGTCCGATGTCGCCGTCGTCGATGCGCTGGCCGCCGACCTGCGCAGCGCGGGGTACACGACCGACGCGGTGGCCGCGTTGCTCGGCGACGACGCCGACGCCGCGTTCGCCAGGGGAGTGTGGTGGCCGGCCCTGAGGGCCACCGATCGCGTCCTCGACGCCGGGACAGCACAGCGGCAACGCTTGGCGGTGCTGGTGCGGTTGTTCCTGCTGGGCTCGGCCGAACCCGGCGACCGCGTCGTCCTCGCGCTCGGCCCCGATATCGACGCACTCGTGGCGAATGGCGTGCTGGAGTGGGCGGCGGCGGGGACCGTGCGCGCCGCCCTTGACGTCCGGCCTCACAGCGACGGCGTCAACGACTTCTTCGTCGTCTCCGACCTGGACGCCTCGATGCGCTCGGGACCGGTGCGCCGCGACCACGTCCTCGGCATCGGCGGTGCGTCGGTCTCGCTGGCCCGCGCGGTCGTGCGCAGGCCTGTCGCCCGCGCGCTCGACCTCGGCACAGGCTGCGGAGTGCAGGCGCTGCACCTGAACGGGCACTGCGCGCAGATCGTGGCCACCGACACCAACGGGCGAGCGCTGGCGCTCGCGGCGGCGACCGCGCGGCTGAACGGCATGTCCTGGGACCTGCGGCGCGGCAGCCTGTTCGAGCCGGTGGTCGGTGAGCGCTTTGACCTCATCGTCTCCAATCCGCCGTTCGTGGTGGGTGCCGGCGTTCGCGACTACCTCTACCGCGACTCGGGTCTTGCCGGGGACACCCTGTGCCGCAACCTGGTCGAGCAAGTAGGTGCTCACCTGGAGCCGGGTGGCACGGCGCTGGTCATGGCGAACTGGATCGTCCGCCGAGACGACTGGGGCGATCGGGTGCGAAGGTGGTTGGCGGGCAGCGGTTTGCACGCGTGGGTGGTGCAGCGCGAGCTCGCCGATCCGGTCAGCTATGTGTCGCTGTGGTTGGCCGACGCCGGAGAGGATCCAGAGCAAGCGGCGCGCCGCGGAGGGCAGTGGCTCGACTGGCTCGCCGACGAGGGCATCACCGGCATCGGTATGGGGGTGATCGCGTTGCGTGCACCACGTTTGGGCGAGCACCGCCCGCCCGAGCACATCGTCGAGGCGTTCACCGGCGCCGACGAGGCCGTCACCGGAGACGAGGTCGACTCGTTCTTCGCGCGCCGGGAGTACCTGCACAACACCTCCGACGAGCAGTTGCTGGCGGCGAGGCTGTCGACGGCGCCGGTGTTCCTCGACGAACAGTCGCTGCCGGGGCCCGAGGGCTGGCAGGTCGTCGGCGCGGCCGTGCGCCGCCCCGGTGGGCCAGGTGCGGTCATCGGCGTCGACGAGATCGGGCGGGCGTTGTTGGCCGGCTGCCGGGGCGAGGCACCGCTGGGGACGTTGATCGACCTGCTCGCAACCGTTCACGGTGTCGACGCCGACGCGCTGGCGCGGGCCGCGCTGCCCGTCGTGCGGGAAGCGGTCGGGCGGGGCATCCTCTACCAGGCCACCTGACCCTTGACAGAGGATTCCTCGGTTGAGTTAGAGTAATTCTCGTGCCATCGCGGACGCGTCCCGATGCGCGGAGCCGGTTACTTGCCGTCGCGCGCCGCCGCTTCGCGTCCGACGGCGCGCTCTCGGCCACCCTCGACGAGGTGCGCCGCGAGGCCGAAGTGAGCGTCGGCGCGCTGTATCACCATTTCCCCGACAAACTTTCACTGGCCGCCGCTGTCTTCGCAGAGGTGCTCAGCGAATACCAGGCCGGGTTCGTCACCATGCTGCGCGGACACGACACCGCCGAGGGCGGCATCCGCGGCGGTGTCACCTATCACCTGCGGTGGATCTCGGCGCATCGCGGAGAGGCCGGTCTGCTGCTCGGGCCCCGGCTCGACAGCGCGGAACTGCGTGCACACAACGACGCCTTCTTCGCAGCCATCAAAGACTGGTGGCGTCCGCATCACGGCTACGGCGCGCTACAGCCGATGCACGTGGGGGTGACGGCAGCGCTGTGGCTGGGCCCCGCCCAGGAGTACAGCCGGTACTGGATCGCCGGAGCGGCCAAGCGGATACCGCCGGGCACCATCGATACCTTTGCCGACGCTGCGTGGAAGGCGTTGCGCGCCAACGATACCGAGGAGGACTTATCGTGACGGATTCGCTGTACCGGAACATGGTGACCAGCGGCGACGAGGCCGATGCGCCGCTTCGCGTGCGCGTCGAACACCGCGGGGACAGGGCCGTCGTAACGCTCGACGAGCCACGACGGCTCAACGTGCTGTCCGCCCCGCTGGTCCGCCAACTTCGGCGGGCGCTGACCGACCTGGACGCCGACCCCGACGTGCGTTCGGTCGTGCTCACCGGCACGGACCCGGGCTTCAGCGCCGGGGGCGATCTCCGCATGATGGACGCCGCGGTCGACCAACTCGACGCTCCGGAGGGCGCTGCCGACATCTGGCGCTGGATTCGCCGCGAATTCGGGGGTATCGCGCGGCTGATCGCCGGATCGGACACGATCTTCGTCGCCGCGCTCAACGGCGCAGCCGCAGGCGTCGGGCTGGCCTGGGCGCTGACCTGTGATCTCGTGATCGCCAGCGAACGTGCCGTCGTGGTGCCCGCATTCGCCAAGCTGGGACTGATCCCCGAGGTCGGCACCAGTTGGGCGCTGACCCGACGGCTGGGCTACCAGGGCGCGCTGGCCTACTATCTGCGCGGCGAACACATCGACGCCCGCGAGGCCCAACGGCTCGGCCTGGTGCAGGAGGTCGTCGATCACGACCGTCTGCTCGCGGCCGCCGACGACTGGTGTTCGCGCATCGCCGCGCTCCCGCCGCACGCCGTCGCGATGAGCAAGCCCCTGCTGCGGGCGGCCGCCGACGCCGACTGGTCCGGTGCCCTCACCCTGGAGGAGTTCGCCGAACCGACCTGCTTCACCACCGCGGCGTTCGCCGACAGCGTGCGCTCGATGCTCTCCTGAACCGGCACCGGCACCCCCGTACCGCGCTCGAGATTTCCCGCATCTGCCTGATCACGTCAGAATGGGCATTAACATAGTGCCGGGTAGGTCAGATGAGGGGGTCAGGCATGGTCACTGCGGTGAGGAAGCTCTTGAGCTTCGAAATGACCATCGCCGAGTGGATCGGCACCGGGCTCATCCTCGCCGCACCCTACGTCGTCGTCGGCCTCGGCTGGACCGCCCTGCGCCTGGACCGGCTCGACGGCAGCGGACTGGCCTGGTTCGTCCAGCTGGTCGGTTCCGTCGCGTTCTGGCCGGCGCTGGTCTTCTCGGCGGTGTGCGTCGGATGACGAACCGCCACCGCATCTCCGTTCGACGGCGCACCGCCCGATGGGACCCCGACGCCGATGTCACCGCCGCAGAGGCGATGGACTTCTGGGCGTTCGCCGGGGGAGCCGCCAATGTCGTCATGCAGCTGTCCTGGCCGGAGGTCGGCTACGGCGTCGCGGAGAGCAAGGTCGACTCGGGAAACCTGCTCAAACACCCGTGGAAGCGGGCGCGCACGACCTTCCAGTACCTCGCGGTCTCGGTGCTGGGCTCTCCCGATGACCGCGCGGCGTTCCGGGAGGCGGTCAACAGCGCGCACCGGCACGTCAAGTCGACCGCCGAAAGCCCGGTGCGATACAACGCGTTCGACCGCGACCTGCAGATGTGGGTGGCCGCATGTCTTTTCGTCGGGCTGGAGGACACCTATCAGCTTCTGCGCGGTGAGATGACACCGAAGCAGGCCGAGCAGTTCTACCGCTCCGCATGGCCGCTGGGCACCACCCTGCAGGTCACCGAAGACCAGTGGCCGCCGACGCGCGCCGAGTTCGACGACTACTGGCGCGTCGCGTGCGAGCGGGTGAAGATCGACGACCGGGTCCGCGAGCACCTGATGCACATGCTGAACCTGCGCATGATCAACCCGTTGCTGGGGCTGCCGTTTCGGCCGTTGCTGAAGTTCCTGACAACCGGATTCCTCGCGCCGGTGTTCCGCGAACAGATGGGCCTGCGGTGGAACGCATTTGCCCAGTTCCTGTTCGAATGGCTCTTCCTCACAGTCGCTTTCGTCAACAGGTTCATGCCGGTGTTCCTTCGCCAGGGCGGTAGCTACGTGCTGCTCGCCGACGTGCGCCGCCGGGTCCGTATGCACAAGGCACTGGTATGACGGCGTTGCGCCGCCTGCTCAGTCGCCGGGTCAGCGTCGAGGCGATGATCGAGGCAGGCATGTGGCTGTCGATCCCTTACCTGCTGATCGGCCTGGTGTGGGCGTTCTTCGACGCCGAGCAGGTGCAGTTGATCGACACCGCGCTGCGCACGCGGATCCCGGCCGGGTCGGACATCGGCGCGTTCATGGTGACGGCGGTGTTCTGGCCTGCCAACCTGTTCGGCATTGAACTCTGCGTTCCCTGACGCTCGGCGGCCAGGACCCCTATAGCTGGGTCCGCTGACTACGGGCCCGCGTATCCCGGCGGGTTCGGAGTGTCCACCCACAAATCGACGCCCAGTTCCGAACCGGGAACGCAGTCGTACACCGACAGGTCGGTCACGCCGGACTCCAGCAGCACGTCCTCGCACAGTAGGGACTGCCCGGTGTACTCGCGGGCGGGCTTGTTGAGGATTACGTAGGCAGAGTCGGCATAGACGTCGGGTTTGCGGGCGCGGCCCATCGCCTCGTCGCCGCCCAACAGGTTCTGCACGGCCGCGGTCGCCACCAGCGTGCGGGGCCACAGCGTGTTCGACGCGATACCGGCGTCGCGCATCTCTTCGGCGATTCCCAACGCGCACAACGTCATCCCGAACTTCGCCATCATGTAGGCAGTCGGCTTGAGCCACTGCGACTCCAGCCGGATTGGCGGCGACAGCGTCAGGATGTGCGGGTTCTCGCGGCCCTTCATGTGGGGGATGCAAGCCTGCGACACCGCGTAGGTACCGCGGATCTGGATGCCGTTCATCAGGTCGAACCGCTTCAGGGGGACGTCCTCGATCGAACCGAGGTTGATCGCCGAGGCGTTGTTGACGCAGATGTCGATGCCGCCGAACTGCTCGACGGTCTTGGCGACCGCCGCGTTCACCGAGTCACCGTCGCGGACGTCGCCGACGATCGGCAGCGCCTGCCCGCCCGCGTCCTCCAGCTCCTTGGCCGCGGTGTACACCGTGCCGGGCAGCTTGGGGTGGGGTTCGGCCGTCTTCGCGATCAGCGCGATGTTGGCGCCGTCGGCCGCGGCGCGCTTGGCGATCGCCAGGCCGATGCCGCGGCTCGCACCGGAGATGAACATGGTTTTCCCGTTGAGCGACATGCTCTCACCCTATCCGCCGCGAAATTGCATTCCGGCAGGTCCGCACTCGAACTTTCGCTGCTGGAATGCCGTTTCGCGGAAAATCAGGCGCCGGACGCTCAGGCGCAGATGGCTGCGGTCACCGCGTCGGTCAGTCGGATGAGGTCCTGCGGGGCCACGGCGACCTCCAAGCCGCGCTTGCCTGCGCTGCACAGCACCCGGTCCCACAGCAGCGCCGTCTCGTCGATCACCGTCGGCAGCGGCGTCCGCTGCCCGAGCGGGGAGATACCGCCGATCACATAACCCGTGGACCGCTCGGCGGCCGCGCGTTCGGCCATGGTGGCCCTGGCCGCGCCGAGCGCCGACGCGGCCGCCTTCAGCGAAAGCTTGGCAGGAACCGGCACCACCGCAACGCCGAGGCCGGTCGGCAGCGCCAGCACCAGCGTCTTGAAGATCTGTTCAGGCTCCACGTCCTCGGACCGGACAAGCGCCGCCACGGCTTCCTCGCCGAACGGCTGGCGCGGATCATGGCGGTAGCGCAGAACCTCATGCGCAACACCGGCGGCCACCAGCGCGGCGATGGCCGGAGTTGCTGCGCGTGCCACCGCGCCAGCCTAGTGCGACGCTCTTACGTCGGGCTTCGGGGAACAATCGGGGCCGGTGCCGCTGTTGTTGACGGTGGCTGCACCGCGGCGGGAGTTCGCGGGCAGAAAACATGTCGGTCTCAACCTCTAGGATGAGCGGAGGGGGTCAGGTGCCAACGCTGGCTATGGACTTTCCAGTGCTCCCGGTCGATCTGCCGGGTTTGTTCGCTGGCACCGCGACAGAAGGGACGGTGTTCCCCACCATGACCGACTCCGACGGGTCAACCCGAGATTCGGCGCAAGAGGCTCCTGAACCGCAGGAGACCGACGCCGAGCTCACCGCGCGCTTCGAGCGTGACGCGATTCCGCTGCTCGACCAGCTGTACGGCGGCGCGCTGCGGATGACGCGCAACCCCGCCGACGCCGAGGACCTGCTGCAGGAAACCATGGTCAAGGCGTACGCCGGCTTCCGGTCGTTCCGCGAGGGCACCAACCTCAAGGCGTGGCTCTACCGCATCCTCACCAACACCTACATCAACAGCTACCGCAAGAAACAGCGTCAGCCGGCGGAGTACCCCACAGAGGAGATCACCGATTGGCAGCTCGCGGCCAACGCCGAGCATTCGTCGACCGGACTGCGCTCGGCCGAGGTGGAGGCGCTCGAGTCGCTGCCGGACAACGAGATCAAGGAAGCGCTGCAGGCGCTGCCGGAGGATTTTCGGATGGCGGTCTATTACGCCGACGTCGAGGGCTTCCCATACAAAGAGATCGCCGAGATCATGGACACGCCGATAGGCACGGTGATGTCCCGGTTGCACCGGGGCAGGCGCCAGCTCCGCGAGCTGCTGGCCGACGTGGCCCGCGACCGCGGGTTCATTCGGGGACAGCAGATGGACACACCCGAGGAGGTCTCGTCGTGAGCTCGTTCTCTGACGAAGAGCGATGGCAGCCCCCCGTCGGTCCCATCGACCCCGAGCATCCCGAATGCGCCGCTGTCATTGCCGAGGTGTGGACGCTGCTCGACGGTGAGTGCACCCCCGAAACCCGCGACAAGCTGCGGCACCATCTCGAGGAGTGCCCCGCATGCCTGCGGCACTACGGCGTCGAGGAGCGGGTCAAGAGCCTGATCGCGAAGAAGTGCGGCGGCGAGAGAGCTCCGGAGAGCCTGCGCGAGCGTCTGCGCATCGAGATCAGCCGCACCACCATCATCCGGCGCGGTTAGCGCCGAGGATCACGCCTAGGCGCTAGCGCACCGACTTCGAGCCGGCGTTGGGCCGCTTACCGTGGTTGGCCTTCGTGTGCTTGCGGTCACGCTTCTTACGGCCACGCTTGGCCATGGTCTACCTCCGAGTGCTCTGGGGATTCTCGGCCCGTGCTCGGCGGGCGCGTTCGGACCATTGTCTCATGGCCCGGCGACAGCGCTGACAAGCCGGTCGTGTGGTTCGATGTAGGCCGAAAGTCGTACAGCAGCGGAAAGCGGATGGGGTGATGATGGCCGAGGACGTTCGCGCTGAGATCGTGGCCAGTGTGCTCGAGGTCGTGGTGAGCGAGGGCGATCAGATCGGCGAGGGGGACACCCTGGTGCTGCTGGAGTCGATGAAGATGGAGATCCCGGTGCTGGCCGAGGTGGCGGGCACCGTGAGCAAGGTCAGCGTTTCGGTTGGCGACGTCATCCAGGCCGGTGACCTCATCGCGGTGATCAGCTGATCACCGCGTCGTGAACCACCGCCGGAAGTAACCCCCCGATGTCCACCCTCGGTGATCTGCTCGCCGAGCACACCATGCTGCCCGGCAATGCGGTGGACCACCTGCATGCTGTGGTCGGCGAATGGCAACTGCTCGCCGACCTGTCCTTCGCCGATTACCTGATGTGGGTGCGCCGCGACGACGGCGCCCTGGTCTGCGTCGCGCAGGTGCGGCCGAACACCGCGCCGACGGTACTGCTGGCCGACGCGGTCAGCACGCTGGCCGACGCCGACGCGATGCCACTCGTGGCCACGGCGTTCGCAGCGGGTGAAATCGTCGTGGGAGACGGTGCGGGACAACAGGTTTCACCAGGGCTCAACGTCGAGGCCGTTCCAGTCCGGTACGAGGACGAGGTGGTCGCGGTGCTGACGCATCAGACCGCATTGGAGTCCAGGAAGGCCAGCCCGCTGGAGTCGGCCTACCTCGACTGTGCAGGCGACCTCCTGCACATGCTCTCGGAGGGCACCTTCCCCAACGTGGGCGACATCGCGATGTCGCGCTCGAGCCCACGCGTCGGCGACGGGTTCATCCGGCTCGACGGGGCGGGTGTGGTTACCTTTGCGAGCCCCAACGCGATCTCGGCCTATCACCGGATGGGGCTGGCCGCCGAACTCGGCGGGCACAACCTGGTCACCGTCACACGCCCGCTCATCGGTGACCCGTTCGAGGCGCAGGAACTGGCCAACCATGTGCGCGACTCGCTGGCCGGCGGATCGAGCATGCGCATGGAGGTCGACGCCGGTGGTGCGGCCGTGCTGATGCGTACGCTCCCGCTCGTCGTGCACGGCCAACCGGTGGGCGCAGCGGTGCTGATCCGCGACGTGACAGAAGTCAAGCGCCGCGACCGCGCCCTGCTGTCGAAGGACGCCACGATCCGCGAGATCCACCACCGGGTGAAGAACAACCTGCAGACCGTCGCGGCGCTGCTGCGCCTGCAGGCCCGTCGCACCAACAACGACGAAGGCCGCGAGGCGCTGATGGAATCGGTGCGACGGGTCTCCTCGATCGCGTTGGTCCACGATGCGCTGTCGATGTCGGTGGACGAGGAGGTCAACCTCGACGAAGTGGTCGACCGGATCCTGCCGATGATGAATGATGTTGCCGCCGTTGACAGTCCGATCCGCATCCGCCGGGTCGGCGATCTCGGTGTGCTCGACGCTGACCGCGCCACCGCGCTGATCATGGTGATCACCGAGCTGGTGCAGAATGCCATCGAGCACGCCTTCGACCCCGGCGTGCGCGAGGGCAGTGTCACCATCCGCGCCGAGCGCTCGGCCAGGTGGCTGGATGTGGTCGTCCACGACGACGGCCGGGGACTACCCGACGGGTTCAGCCTGGAGAAGGTCGACCGGCTCGGATTGCAGATCGTGCGGACGCTGGTGTCTGCCGAACTGGACGGGTCGCTGGGCATGCGCGAGGGACAGGACGGCGGAACCGATGTGGTGCTGCGGGTGCCGCTGGGCCGGCAGCGTCGACTCGCGCAGTAGCAAACTTCGCAATTCGCAAATCGGCCTTTCGTGTCGTAAAGCGGCCGTTATTGCATTTACAGAAAGATACGGCCCCGACGAATGTCGGGGCCGTATCTTGTTTGGTTCGGGTAGTGCTCAGACTCCGCTGCGGGCCTTGGTGCGAGCATTGCGACGCTTGAGTGCGCGACGCTCGTCCTCGCTCATACCGCCCCAGACACCGGCATCCTGTCCGGACTCCAAAGCCCAGGTCAGGCACTCAGTGGTCACGGGACAGCGGTTGCAGACGAGCTTCGCGTCAGCGATCTGAGCGAGCGCCGGGCCGCTGTTTCCCACCGGGAAGAACAGTTCCGGATCCTCATCGCGACAGACCGCCTTGTGGCGCCAATCCATTAGATCAAACTCCTCGTCAGATACGTCACCCGTGCGCAGCACGGCGCACGGCATATTCTTCGGCTGTTTAACGCGTGCACATTGAATGTTTCTGCAACGTTGCTTCGATGCTTTCACAGGCTGGACAGATGTCAATACTCGCGAGTTAACAAGTGCGCAATGTCACTAGCCGGGTGGCTTCGCACGCCGCAGACTCGTCTGTACTAGACTCGATCCAACTGCGCCCGAAATCCTACGCCGCAGGCCGATCACCGCAGGTCAGAGACCTCTCCAGGTGCAGGTGCCAACACGCCGAGCGCGTCGGGGACGGCGGTGAACATCATCGAATCGCGTAATCCGACGTAGTCGCCGTCGATCTGGCAGGCGACCGGTGCCTCGCTGGTGACCTGCAGCCACGACAGGTCGTCGTCACGGACCAGATGCTTGGCCTCGATGCGGGCTTTCTTGGACAGCATCCGCCGCACCAGCATCAGGTTGGCCCACACATTCATGCTGGTCGTGGCGAAAACACCCAGGCCGGTCTCGAATGTTGTCATCGGGTTGGTCCAGACCGGGCGGGCGTTGGCGTACGTCCAGGGGCTGGCGTTGGACACGAACGCGAAGTGCACGCCGCCGATCGGTTCGCGGTCGGGCAGGTGCACGGTCAGCGACGGTTCCTTACGGGTGCTGGCCAGCATCTCGCGGATGGCGACGCGGATGTAGCGCGAAGCGGTGACGACGCGGCCCTTCGCGCGCTGCGCCTCGACGGCGGCCACCACGTCGCCGTCGACGCCCATCCCCGCGGTGAACACGCCCCAGCGTTCACCGCAGTCCATCAGCCCGATGCGCCGCCACGACTTGCGGCGGCGGTACTCCGACAGCAGGTCGATCAGCTGATTGGTCGCCTCGATCGGGTCCGGGCTGATGCCGAGGGCGCGCGCGAAGACGTTGGCCGACCCGCCGGGCACCACGCCGACGGCAGGCGCTGCCGCGCCCGGCCCACCGACCTCGAGAATGCCGTTGACCACCTCGTTCACCGTGCCGTCGCCGCCGTGCACGATCAGGACGTCGACGCCGTCACGCGCTGCGTCGCGGGCGATCTCGATGGCATGTCCGCGGTGATCGGTGTGCGCGACGGTCAGCTTCACCCGACTCTCCAGCGCATGGGCCAACAGATCACGGCCGGCCGGAGTCGTTGACGTCGCATTCGGGTTCACGATCAGCACGGCGCGCACGGGGTCTGAGCCTACTGAACCGGTTCTGCGCGCCCCTCTACGCTCGAAGGCGTGATCGTTCCATCTCCGACGACGGTGCGCCAAGCCGCTGTCCTGGTTGCCGTGGAGGGCGCGGCTGCCCTGGTCGCGGCGCTGGTCTATGTGGTGAGCGGGTTCGGCAGGGCCGAAGAGTCCGGGCTGAACAAATACGGCACGGCGCTGTGGTTCGCGATCATGGGCGCCGGTGTGCTCGCCGCGGCATGGGCGTTGTGGACGGGCAGGCGGTGGGGGCGTGGCATCGCCGTGTTCGCCCAACTGCTGCTCCTACCGGTCGTCTACTACATGGGCGTCGGTTCGCACCAGTGGTTGTACGCCGCGCCCATCGGCGTGGTGGCGGTGGTGACGCTGGCGCTGCTGTTCAGTCCCTCGACCCTGGAGTGGGTGGGGACTCACGGCGATTCTGCGGCCAGTGCCGACAGTTCGGGCCCCGAGACGCGGTAAGTGATCCAGTCCGTCTGTTGCTTGCCGCCGACGGCCTCGTAGAGCGCGATCGCGTTGACGTTCCAGTCGAGCACCGCCCACGACAACCGGGTGTAACCGTGCGTGGTGCACTCCCGTGCCAGGGTTGCCAACAACTTGTGGGCCAACCGGCGCCTGCGGAACTGCGGGCGCACGTAGAGGTCTTCGAGGTGGATGCCGGCGACACCGTCCCATGTGGAGAAGTTGCGAAACCACAGCGCGCCCGCGGCGGCCTGTCCGTCGACCTCGGCGATGTGGCCCGCGACGGCGGCCGGTTCGTCGAAAAGCGCTCGGCGCATCTGGTCTTCGGTCACGGTGCACTCGTGCGCGGCGTGTTCGAACTCGGCGAGTTCGTGGACCATCGCGGTCAGCTCACGCTCGTCGCCGGGGCGCACCCTGCGGATCAGCTCGGTCACGTCGCGGCGCCAAGCGCGGCGAGGATCGTGGTGAATTTGGTTGTGGTTTCCTCGAGTTCGTCGTCGGGATCGGATTCGGCGACGATGCCGCCGCCCGAATACGCCTCGGCCGTACGGCGATCCGCCGACAGCGCCGCGCAGCGAATCGACACCACCCACCGGCCGTCGCCGCGTTGGTCGCACCAGCCGACCGCACCGGCGTAGAAACCCCGGTCGCCTTCGAGCTCGGCGATCAGGTCGGCCGCATCGGCGGTGGGCACCCCGCCGACCGCAGGCGTGGGGTGCAGCGCGATGGCCAAGTCCAGTGCGGTGATTGATCTTTCGCGAAGTGTGCCGGTGATGCGGGTGGCCAGATGCCACACCGAGTCAGTCTTGCGAAGCGCCGGTTCGGCGGCTACCTCGAGGTCGGCGCACAGCGGCTCGAGCGCGTCGCGGATCGTGTCGACCACGAACTGGTGCTCGCGAAGGTTCTTCGCCGACGCGGCCAGCGCGGCGCCGTTCGCCTCGTCGGTGTCGGGATCGGGGGAGCGCGGCGCCGAACCCGCGAACGGTGCGCAGACCACCTGATCGCCGCGGCGGGCCACCAGTAGCTCGGGGCTTGCGCCCACCAGCACGCTCCCGGAGTAACCACCGCCCGCGGCGGTCAGGTCGGCGAGGTACCCGTTGGCCGCGGGATCGGCGCTGACGAGCCGGTGCAGGACGGTGCGCGCGTCCAGCGGTCCGTCGGCGGCCAGCCGAAGGGCCCTGGCGAGCACGACCTTGTGCAGCCCGCTCGACGGGCTGTTGAGCCGGTCGACGGCGCTGGCGACCCGCGTGCGGTGTTCCTCGGGATCCGGCAGCGCCTCGGCTATCTGTACGCCGGGCATCGGGCGTAGCGGCCAGTCCGGCAGCGCGTCGAGGAACTGGACGCTCTGCGGGCGGATCAGCGCCGCCGGTTTGGTCAGGTCGAAAGGCAACGCCCCCACGATGATCGGGGCGCTGTGCGATGCCAGCGCGGCTCGCGCCTCAGCGACCTTCGGGAACGCGGTGTGCACTCCCTCCGCGACGACGGCGCCGCGGGAGGCCAGGACGAAGGACGGTTCGCGGGTCACCGTGGTTTACACGGATCCTGATGGCCGGTCAGTCCCTGCGCGATGATCTGGCGCATGGCGTGCTCGAATCCGAGGACGGCCAGCGACGCGGGCGCCATCGCGAACCGGATCCCGTCGGACACCGGCAGCTCGACCCACCGCGCGATCATCGAGCGGGAGAAGTGCGCGTGGCCCACGAACACGACGTCGCGCGATGTCATATGGCTCAGCGCCGACTCCAGGGCGCGGTCGGCGCGCTGCGTGACCGTCTCCACGCTCTCGCCGCCGTCGGCGCCGTGCGTCCAGATCAGCCAGTCGGGGACGGTCTCGCGGATCTCGGGCGTCGTCAGCCCCTCGTAGCGGCCGTAGTCCCATTCCCGCAGAAGCGGCGACACCTCGTCGATGTTCAGCCCGGCCAGTTCGGCGGTCTGCACCGCGCGCCGCAATGGGCTGGACAGCACCAGGGGGTGGTCCAGTTCCAGTTCGGCCAGCGCTTCGGCGGCCAGCTTGGCGCGTTCCACGCCGACCGCGGTCAGTTCGAGATCGGTGTGGCTGGTGTGCCGACCGCTTCTCGACCACTCCGTTTCGCCGTGACGAAGCAGGATCAGGCGGTGCTCCAAAAGGGCCACGCTCACTGATTCTGCCGCACGGTCGGTCGCGGTGTCCCGACCCATGCAACGATGGGCACCGTGACGCGAGTACTTGCGGTCGCCAATCAAAAGGGTGGGGTAGCCAAAACGACGACGGTGGCGTCGTTGGGTGCGGCGATTCAGGAGACGGGTAAGCGGGTCCTGCTCGTGGACCTCGACCCGCAGGGGTCCCTGACGTTCTCCCTGGGCCACGACCCGGACAAGCTGGCGGTGTCGATCCACGAAGTGCTGCTCGGCGAGGTCGAACCCGACGTCGCCCTGCTGGAGACGCCCGAGGGGATGACACTGCTGCCCGCCAACATCGACCTGGCGGGGGCCGAGGCCATGCTGTTGATGCGCGCCGGGCGCGAGTACGCGCTCAAGAGGGCGCTGGCCAAGCTCGGTGTCGGAGCCGGAACGCCGGCGACATCAGGCCGAGCCGAGTACGACGTGGCGATCGTCGACTGTCCGCCGTCGCTCGGCGTGCTCACGCTCAACGGGTTGACCGCCGCCGACGACGTGATCGTGCCGCTGCAGTGCGAGACGTTGGCGCACCGGGGCGTGGGGCAGTTCCTGCGCACCATCGCCGACGTCCAGGCGATCACGAACCCCGACCTCAAACTGCTGGGCGCGCTGCCGACGCTGTACGACTCCCGCACGACCCACAGCCGCGACGTGCTGCTCGACGTCGCCGACCGCTACGACCTGCCGGTGCTGGCGCCGCCGATCCCGCGCACCGTCCGCTTCGCCGAAGCGAGCGCCTCGGGAGCGTCGGTGCTGGCCAGCCGCAAGAACAAGGGTGCGGGCGCCTACCGCGAGCTGGCCACCGCGCTGCTCAAGCACTGGAAGAACGGCAAGCCGATGCCGACGTTCGCCCCAGACATATAGCGATTTCGGTGCACTACCGATCGCTGCGTGGCTGTTGCGATTTGTGGTTGGTTGCCGGTGGGCGGTGACAGGTTGGTGGTACAGGTTGGTGGTGTGGCCCCGGT
>NZ_LQIR01000005.1:0-110543 GCF_001499925.1 Mycobacterium lehmannii | reverse complement strand
CCCCAGGATCTGGTCGACGATGTCGCCCGCAGAGGTGGTCGCTATCCGGCTGAGCCCGGGGTCGCGGACCCGCCCCCCGCCGTCGCGCCGGCCGCGAAGAACTCTCCGACGCGGCGGTGGTGTCGCGTTCGTGGGGCATGGCGGTTGCGACGCTGGTCAGCCGGCTCACGGGGTTCGCCCGCATCGTGCTGCTGGCGACGATCCTCGGCGCCGCACTCACCAGCGCGTTCTCGGTGGCCTACCAGCTGCCCAACTTGATCGCGGCGCTTGTACTCGAGGCGACGTTCACCGCGATCTTCGTGCCGGTGCTGGCGCGCGCCGAGCGCGACGATCCCGACAACGGCACGGCGTTCATCCGCCGCCTGGTCACGCTGACGACGACGCTGCTGCTGATCATCACCGCGCTGTCGGTGGCCTCGGCGCCGATGCTCGTCGACCTCATGCTCGGCAGCGACCCCGAAGTCAACCGCGACCTCACCACCGCGTTCGCCTACCTGCTGCTGCCGCAGGTGCTGTTCTACGGGTTGTCGTCGGTGTTCATGGCAATCCTGAATACCCGCAACGTGTTCGGGCCACCCGCCTGGGCACCGGTATGCAACAACATCGTCGCGATCGTGACGCTGGGTTTGTATCTCGTTGTCCCCGGCGAACTCTCGGTCGACCCGGTGCGGATGGGCAACGCGAAGCTCCTCGTGCTCGGTATCGGGATGACGCTCGGAACGGTGACGCAGGTCCTGGTGCTGTTGGCCGCGATCCGCCGCGAACGCATCAGCCTTCGCCCGCTGTGGGGCATCGATGAGCGGATGAAGCAGTTCGGCGCAATGGCCTCGGCGATGGTGCTGTACGTGTTGATCAGCCAGGTCGGGTTGATCGTCGGCAACCGAATCGCCAGCGGCGCCGCGGCTTCCGGGCCAGCGATCTACAACTACACGTGGCTGGTGCTGCAGTTGCCGTTCGGCATGATCGGGGTGACGGTACTGACCGTCGTGATGCCACGGTTGAGTCGCAACGCCGCCTCAAACGATCAACGCGCGGTGCTCGCCGACCTCTCGCTGGCCACCCGGCTGACGATGGTGACGCTCATCCCCATCGTCGCGCTGATGACGGTCGGCGGACCCGCGATCGGCAGCGCGCTGTTCGCCTACGGCAATTTCGGTGAGGTCGACGCGAACTACCTGGGTATGGCGATCACGCTGTCAGCGTTCACACTGGTGCCCTATGCGCTTGTGCTGCTTCAACTTCGGGTGTTCTATGCGCGACAACAACCGTGGACGCCGATCCTGCTGATCGTCGTGATCACAACCGTCAAGATCATCGCCTCGCTGATTGCGCCCTACCTCACCGACGACCCCGATCTGGTCGCCGGCTACCTCGGAGCTGCCAACGGGCTGGGCTTCGTCGCGGGCGCGGTGGTCGGTTACTTTCTGCTGCGCGCCAATCTCGACCCGCCGGGCGGCCGGCTCATCAACCTGCAAGTCGTGCGCTCGGTGCTGGTCACGATCGCCGCCTCGCTGCTCGCCGCGATGGCCGGCCAGGTCGCCGACAAGCTGTTCGGCCTGGAGTCGCTGACGCGGAACTGGGGCGGTGCCGGCTCACTGCTGCGACTGGTCGTGCTCGGCGTGGTCATGGTGCCGGTCATCGTCGGCGTCCTCCTCGGTGCGCGCGTGCCGGATGCCCAGGCGGCCCTCGAGGCGGTCCGGCGACGACTCGGCGCTGGTGCCCGGCCCGGCTCCGGGGGCGGCGGGGTAGCTGTCGGGGCCGCCGACCGGCCACGGACGCGCACCCCTCTCCCGTACCCTGAACAGAGGAATTCGTCCGCACCGGGGCGTCGGCACAGCCCGCCGGCCGTCCGACGCGGACCACCTGACCCCGTTGCCGGGGACCGGACGCGGAAAGGACCAGCGGTGAGCGACGAACCCGCAGGCGGCTCCGCGCCCGCACCCGATTCCGCGACCAGCAAGATTCCGACCGGTCAGTCCGACGTCGTCGCCGACGACCTGCGGCCCGACGTGCCCGATCCCGGTCAGACCACCGAGTTCGCCGCCGAGAACGGCACGACCCGGCTACCGGTCTCGGGCCGGCCGCCCTCGGACTACGGTGGTGATCCCACCCGCGAACCCCTCGCGTTCGACCCGCCGCGCGAACCGGCCATCGAGGCCGCCACCTCCGACGAGGACGTCCACCTCATCCCGGGCGCAATGGTCGGCGGCGGCCGCTACCGCCTGCTGGTGTTCCACGGCGGCCCGCCCACGCTGCAGTTCTGGCAGGCACTCGACACAGCGCTGGACCGCCAGGTGGCGCTCACCTTCGTCGACCCGGACAACACCCTGTCCGACGAGGCGCTGCGCGAGATTCTGGCGCGCACCCGCAAGCTGAGCAGCATCGACATGCCCGGCATCGCCAGGGTGCTCGACGTGGTCAACACCGGATCCGGTGGGCTGGTCGTGTCGGAGTGGATCCGGGGCGGCTCGTTGACCGAGGTCGCCGACACGTCGCCGTCCCCGATCGGTGGCGCCAGGGCGATGCAGTCGCTGGCGGCGGCCGCCGAGGCCGCGCACCGTGCGGGAGTCGCGCTCTCGCTCGATCACCCGGGGCGGGTCCGGGTCAGCATCGAGGGTGACGTCGCGCTGGCCTTCCCGGCGACGCTGCCCGACGCGACACCCGAGGACGACATCCGCGGGATCGGGGCGGCGCTGTACGCGCTGCTGATCAATCGGTGGCCACTGCCTGAGCACGGCGTGCGCAGCGGGTTGGCCCCCGCCGACCTCGACTCGGCCGGACAACCGATCGAACCGCGCGCAGTCGATCGCCAGATCCCGTTCCAGATCTCGGCCGCGGCAGCGCGGGCCGTGCAGGAAGGCGGCGGCATCCGAAGCGCGCCGACCCTGCTGAATCTGCTCCAGCAGGCGACGGCGATCGCCGATCGCACCGAGCTGATCTCCCCGGTCGATGAAGCCGACCGCTCGGTGGCCCCGGGTGTTGCCGGCGCTACCGACCCGGAGACCGAGGCGCGGCGTCGCAAGGCCCTGATGATCGGGCTCGGCGTCGGCGGCGCCATCGTCGTGGTCGCGCTCGTGGTGCTGGCGACGGTGCTGAGCCGGATCTTCGGCGATGTCGGCGACGGCCTGGGCGGCGACCGGCTCGGCCTAAACGACCCGACCACCACAGAGTCGGCCGAAGGCAGCACCGGCAGCGGCAATGTCGTCAAACCGACTGCGGTGTCGGTCTTTTCACCCGAGGGTGAGGCCGATGCGCCGTCCGATGCGCCGAAGGCGATCGACGGTGACAAGTCCACGGTGTGGCCGATCGACACCTACACCGACCCGGTGCCGTTCCCGAACTTCAAGAACGGCGTCGGGCTGATGCTGCAGCTGCCGCAGTCGACCACGGTCGGCGAGGTCGACATCGACCTCAACAGCACCGGCACGGCCGTCGAGATCCGCTCCGCGCAGTCCCCGACACCGTCGTCACTTGCCGACACCACCGTGCTGACCCCGGCCACCCAGCTCAAACCGGGCTCCAACACCATCAAGGTCGAGAACGCCTCGCCCACCTCCAACCTGCTGGTCTGGGTGTCGACGCTAGGCCAGGTCAACGGCGAGAGCCGGTCGGACATCGCCGAGGTCACGGTCAGGTCGACGTCCTGACCGCACGGTCGGCGTCTTGCCGGGATTCATCCACAGCCCGCCAAAGATGTGTCGGGAGACACCCGCGTAGCCGTTTAGTGTTCGGCTGTGGGGAGCTTCGGGGGGACGGCCGGGGAACGCAGCGACGCGGAGTTGCTCGCCGCGCACGTCGCCGGTGACCGCTACGCGTTCGAGGAGTTGTTCTACCGCCACCACCGGCAGCTGTACCGGATCGCGCGCATCATCAGCCGCAATGCCGACGACGCCGCCGACGCGCTGCAGGACGCGATGCTCAAGGCGCACCGGCGGGCGCCCGCCTTCCGCTACGACTCGGCGGTGAGCAGCTGGCTGTACCGCATCGTGGTGAACTCGTGTCTGGACCGGTTGCGGCGCAACAAAACCCGCGTCGCTGAAACGCTGTCCGACGATCAGGGCCACATCGGTGACCCGGCCTCGCGCGTGGACACCGCGATCGTCGTCGAGCGGGCGCTGATGCGGTTGCCCGTCGAACAGCGCGCCGCGGTGGTGGCCGTCGACATGCAGGGCTACTCGGTCGCCGAGACCGCCCGCATCCTCGGCGTGCCCGAAGGCACCGTCAAGAGCCGATGCTCCCGCGCCCGGGCCAAGCTGGCCGAGGCACTCGAGTACTTCGACGCGGAAACCGCCGCTCGCACCGACTGAGCGGAACCGCGGGCACATCCGCCGCGTCTTACGTGTCGTGGTGGAGACTGGCTAGCGATGCAGACCGGAACGGACGACGACTCGGATCCGGCGGTTGAGCGGGTGCGCCGCGGCCTGGCCGAGTTGGCGCACGACGAGGACTCCGCGCCGGACGTGCCCGCGGACGTCGCCGCACGCATTGGTGCCGCGTTACGGGCCGCCGGTGCACCCCGTCACGCCGTCGCACGGCCGCGGCTGCGCCGAATCCACGTTCTCGGGCTGGTCGCCGGCCTGGCCGCCGTGACCGCCGGGGTCATCATCGGCACGTCGACGCTGGTGCGCGATCCCGCACCACGGTTCTCCCAGCCCGGGCCCACCGCCGAGCGCATCACCGTGCCGCGCCGGCCGCCCGCCTTCCCGCTAACCGGTCCCCAGCTCACCGGCCTGCTCTCGGCACTGCCCGATTACGGGCCGCTGTCCGATCCGCGCCGCCGCACCGCCTGCCTCGAGGGACTGGGGCACCCAGCGACCACGCCCGTCCTCGGGGCGCTTCCGGTTGAGCTGACTGGGCGCCCGGCTGTCGTGCTGCTTCTGCCCGCGGGCACGGATGCCGACATCCTTGCCGTGGCCGTGGATGCTGCGTGCCATGCGGCTCACGGTGGGCTGCTGGCCGAAACCGTGGTCGCACGACCGTAGTCTGTCCCCCGAGGTTGTTCGGAAACTCCGGGAACACCACCGCCTACGCTGGTGTTATACCGGTGCCGCGAAAGTGGCAGAAAGGCGCTCATGACCACCACATCCACGGTTCACGATCTGATCATCATCGGATCCGGTCCGGCCGGCTACACCGCAGCGATCTACGCAGCGCGTGCGCAGTTGAAGCCCCTGGTGTTCGAAGGCGTCCAGTTCGGCGGTGCGTTGATGACCACCACCGAGGTGGAGAACTATCCCGGCTTTCGCAACGGCATCACGGGTCCCGAATTGATGGACGAGATGCGCGAACAGGCGTTGCGCTTCGGCGCGGACCTGCGCATGGAGGATGTCGACGCTGTCTCGCTCGAAGGTCCGGTCAAGACCGTCACCGTGGGCGACGACACCTACCGGGCGCGGGCGATCATCCTCGCGATGGGCGCTGCGGCGCGGCACCTCGGCGTGCCTGGCGAGGAGGCCCTGATGGGCATGGGCGTGAGCACCTGCGCGACCTGTGACGGGTTCTTCTTCCGCGAAGAGGACATCATCGTCGTCGGCGGCGGCGACTCGGCGATGGAGGAGGCGATCTTCCTGACCAAGTTCGCGCGCAGCGTCACCCTGGTGCACCGCCGCGACGAGTTCCGCGCCTCGCGGATCATGCTGGACCGCGCCCGCGCAAACGAGAAGATCACGTTCCTGACCAACACCGACGTCCTCGAGATCGAAGGCAGCCCCAAGGTCAGCGGAGTCCGGTTGCGCAACAAGGTGACCGGCGAGGAGTCGAAGCTGGCCGTCACCGGTGTGTTCGTCGCGATCGGCCACGACCCGCGTTCGGATCTGATCCGCGGCCAGGTCGACCTCGACGAGGACGGTTACGTCCTGACGCAGCAGGGGTCGACCAGCACATCGATCGAAGGTGTCTTCGCCGCAGGCGATCTCGTCGACCGCACCTACCGCCAGGCCATCACCGCTGCGGGCACCGGCTGCTCGGCGTCCATCGACGCCGAACGCTGGCTCGCCGAAATCGGTTCTGGCCCAAGCGATGAAACCATCGAAACACCCGTCTGATAGGAGTACCCCGATGACTGAGAGCACCGGATCCACGGTAGCGGTGACCGACGACTCGTTCTCCCAGGACGTGTTGTCCAGCAGCACACCGGTGCTGGTGGACTTCTGGGCGACCTGGTGCGGTCCCTGCAAGATGATCGCCCCGGTGCTCGAGGAGATCGCCACCGAAAAGGCGGGCGCGCTGACCGTCGCCAAACTCGACGTCGACGCCAACCCCGTCACGGCCCGCGATTTCCAGGTGGTGTCGATCCCGACGCTCATCGTGTTCAAAGACGGCTCCCCGGTGAAGCGGATCGTCGGCGCAAAAGGCAAGGCAGCGCTGCTGCGCGAGCTCTCTGACGTGCTCTAGACGTGCTCTAGCCGCCGTCCGACGCCACAATCCGGGGCACGGACACCCGCCTGGGGTTTTCTTGAATCGGCGAAGTGTCTGCGACAATCGTGCCTAGCCCGTCAACTTGGTCGGCGCCCTCGCGCAGCTGACAACCGTGACTGAAAGGCCGCATATGTCCAGTCTGCGTCGCGGTGACCGCGGGTCCGCGGTCACCGAGATCAGGGCTGCACTGACGGCGCTGGGCATGCTCGACAACTCCGACGAGGAAATCACCACCGGCAGGCATATCGCGCTGGACTTGTTCGACGCCGAACTCGACCATGCCGTGCGGGCCTTCCAGCAGCATCGAGGTCTGCTGGTCGACGGGATCGTCGGCGAAGCGACGTACCGTGCGCTCAAAGAGGCGTCGTACCGGCTCGGCGCGCGCACGCTCAGCCACCAGTTCGGCGCCCCGATGTTCGGCGACGACGTCGCCACACTGCAGGCCCGACTCCAAGACCTCGGCTTCTACACCGGCCTCGTCGACGGACATTTCGGTCTGAGCACGCACAACGCATTGATGTCGTATCAGCGCGAGTACGGCCTGTACCCCGACGGGATCTGCGGCCCGGAGACGTTGCGCTCCTTGTACTTTCTGGGATCACGCGTCACCGGCGGCTCTCCGCACGCGATCCGCGAGGAGGAGCTCGTCCGCCGCTCCGGTCCCCGGCTCTCGGGTAAACGCATCATCATCGACCCGGGCCGCGGCGGCGACGACCACGGTCAGATCATGCAGGGCCCGAGCGGGCCGATCAGCGAGTCAGACATCCTATGGGACTTGGCGAGTCGGCTCGAGGGCCGGATGACCGCGATCGGTATGGAGACCTTCCTGTCGCGGCCGGCCAACCGTGCCCCCTCGGACGCCGAACGCGCCGCGACCGCGAACGCCGTCGGCGCCGACCTCATGATCAGCCTGCGCTGCGCCACCCAGCCCAGCCCCGGAGCCAACGGCGTCGCCTCGTTCCACTTCGGGAACTCACACGGCTCGGTGTCGACCATCGGCCGCAATCTCGCCGACTTCATCCAACGAGAAGTCGTGGCACGCACCGGATTACGCGATTGCCGCACCCATGGGCGGACGTGGGACCTGTTGCGTCTGACCCGGATGCCCACGGTGCAGGTCGACGTCGGCTACATCACCAACCCGCACGACCGGGCCATGCTGGTGTCCTCGCAGGCCCGCGACGCCATCGCCGAGGGCATGCTCGCCGCCGTCAAGCGGCTCTACCTGCTCGGCAAAAATGACCGTCCCACAGGCACTTTCACGTTCGCCGAACTGCTCGCCCACGAGCTCTCGGTCGAACAGGCCGGACGCGTCAGCCCGTCCTGACCGCCGATCGCGGTCAAGGACACCGAACTCGCGCCCGCCCCAACCGGCTGGCGTATCTGCGCGAACTCGAACAGGCGCTCCAACGCCGCTTCGACATCGGCCTTCCAGCCCAGCCCCTGCTCCAACTCGAGGCGCAGTCGCGGGAAGTACCGGTGCTGGGCGACAACGACGAAGCCCGCGTCCAGAAGTAGGTCCGCGTCGAGCACGCACTGTTCGACCGAGCAGTCGCCGAGGACTTCGACGACCGGGCGCAGCGACGGCGTCACCGCCCCCGGTTCGGCGAGCTCGCGGACTTCGGTGGTGTGCGCGAACGCTTCGAGCGCACGGGCGCCGCGCCGAACCAGGTCACCCACCACCGCCGAGATCAGCGCCCGCGACAAACCCTCGGCGTCCTCACCGGATTCGATACCCAGCGACGTGAGTAGGACGGCGTCGGCGCTGACGGGCGCGGTCGGGAACCGGTGTGCGCGCGGGACGGCCCCGGGCGGCGCGTAGAACGCGTATCCCAGGCACGCCTCGTCTCCGCGCAGCGGGACGGGCCCGTCGTCGGTCTCGCCGTCGGCGCACTGCACCGCGACCTGACCGCACGATCCCCATTCGAGCATGACCATCGACAGCCATGCCTCTTTCTCGAATTCGGGATCCGACAGGTGATCGTCGACGCCGGGAACCGCGGCGCCGGTCGCATCCCGCCCGAGGGTCGAAGGATCGACCTCCCAGTACACGCAGCGGCGGGCATGCTTGGGCAACTGCTCGAACGCTTCGAGCCGTAGAGGCGTGATGCGTGCCGACACTAAAGTCCCCGAGTCCTACGCGGTGCAGAGGTACACAGCTGCCACTCCAGAATAGAAGGGTGCGGACACCTCGACGCTCCGATTCGGGTGCCTCTCGCGCGGAGCGGCGAAACGCGTTGTGTCACAGGTGGTTTCCTTCGAAGGGCGGCGGTCACGCCGATGAGACCCGGGTTGTGTCACAGTGACGTAATTACCCGGTGTGGTAGGTCACCGTTCGGATGCGCTCATCAGTTCGACTATGCGCTGCAGATCATCGACCGACCCGAATTCGACCACGATCTTGCCTTTGCGTTTGCCGAGGCTGACCGTGACGCGGGTATCGAACGCCGTCGACAGCCGCTCGGCAACGTCCTGGAGGCCCGGCATGTTGATCGGCTTGCGCTTCGGCGCCGCCGGTGCGGCCGGACCCGCACTGTTGGCCAGCGTGACGGCTTCCTCGGTCGCTCGCACGGACAGCCCCTCGGCGACGATCCGCGCGGCGAGCTCCTCTTGCTTCTCCGGTCCGCCTTCCAGCGACAGGAGCGCGCGCGCATGTCCGGCGGAGAGCACCCCGGCGGCGACCCGGCGCTGTACGGCGATGGGCAGGCGCAGCAACCGGATCATGTTCGTGATCACCGGACGCGAGCGCCCGATCCGCGACGCAAGTTCATCGTGGGTGACCTCGAACTCGTCGAGGAGCTGCTGATAGGCGGCCGCCTCCTCCAACGGGTTCAGCTGCACGCGGTGGATGTTCTCCAACAACGCGTCGCGCAGCATGCTGTCGTCGGTGGTCTCGCGGACGATCGCCGGGATGGTCCCGAGGCCGGCCTCTTGGGCGGCGCGCCAGCGCCGCTCCCCCATCACGAGTTGGAAGCGGGCGCCTCCCGGTTCGGGCTGCGGAAGCGCGCGCACGACGATCGGCTGCATGAGACCGAACTCGCGGATCGAGTGGACGAGCTCGGCCAGCGCCTCCTCGTCAAAGACCTGGCGCGGCTGCCGCGGGTTCGGCTCGATCGATGCGGGATCGATCTCGCGGTACACCGCGCCGACCTCGTTCACCACGCCGTTGGACGGCCCGCCGATCACGACATCGGCGGCCGCGTCACCCATCCGCGGGCCGAGCCCGGACTGGTCGCCGTCGGCTGGGCCGGTGGGGATGAGCGAAGCCAGGCCGCGGCCGAGACCGCTGCGCTTGCGTGTGGGTTGGCTCATCGTCTGCTCCTCTTCGCGTAAGCGCTCATCGGTACGTTCTGCCTTCCTCCGCAAACGCTCATCGGTTGTTTCGATTCTGACCGCGATCGGCGATCTCCCGGCTCGCGTCCAGATAACTCATCGCTCCGCGCGAGCCCGGGTCGTAGCCGAGGATCGTCATCCCGTAACCGGGCGCCTCGGACACTTTGACGCTGCGCGGGATGACGGTGCGTAGAACCTTGTCGCCGAAGTGGGCCCGCACATCGGAGGCCACCTGGTCGGCGAGCTTGGTTCGGCCGTCGTACATCGTCAGGATCACCGTGGTCACGTCGAGTTGCGGATTGAGGTGTGCCTTGACCATTTCGATGGTCCGCATCAGCTGGCCGACACCTTCCAGTGCGTAGTACTCGCACTGGATCGGGATCAGCACCTCGGGCGCCGCGACGAACGCGTTGATGGTCAGCAGGCCGAGCGACGGCGGACAGTCGATGAACACGTAGTCGAAGTTGAACTCCGTGAGCGACGCCAGCGCCGTGCGCAGGCGGCCCTCGCGGGCCACCATGCTCACCAACTCGATCTCGGCGCCGGCCAGGTCGATGGTCGCGGGCACACAGTAGAGCCGCTCGTTGTGGGGGCTGCGCTGCAGGGCGTCGCGCAGCGGGATCTCTCCAATCAACACTTCGTACGACGACGGCGTGCCCGGCCGGTGCTCGATGCCCAGTGCCGTGCTCGCGTTGCCCTGCGGGTCGAGGTCGATGACGAGCGTCTGCAGTCCCTGCAGGGCGAGCGCCGCCGCGATGTTGACGGCCGTGGTCGTCTTGCCGACCCCGCCCTTCTGATTGGCGATCGTGAACACGCGCTGCCGATCGGGCCGCGGAAGGCTGCCCTTCGACGCGGCGTGGAGCAGCCGCACCGCACGCTCGGCCTCGGCGCCGATCGGAGTGTCGAGACCGACGGGATCCTCCCATCGGTCCTGCTCCGCCTTCTCCGGCCACTTCTCCTTTTGGGTCTCAGTGGTGCGCGGCGAGGTTTCACGTGAAACATCGGCCGTTCCCGTCGCCAGGCCGACTGCGACGGCATCGGTTTCACGTGAAACATTCGCGGGCTGACCCACGGATTCCGCGCGTGCTTGCACCCCGTTCCGCGACGCCATCATCCTCGTCTCCTGCCCGTTGGCCGGTGCGTTACCGCCTTCTCCCGCCGTGCCACGACGACGGTCGCGGGTGGATCCAAGTAGTTCGCGCCACACCTCATCACCCTTACATCGGCCGCGCCGAGCGACGCCATCACACGCCGATGGTCGCGGATCTCCTCTTCGGCACGCTCACCCTTGAGGGCGAGCATGTGGCCGTCGACGCGAAGGAGCGGCATGCTCCATCGAGTCAGCTTGTCCAGGGAGGCCACCGCCCTGGACACCACTACATCCGTCTCCCCCAACTGCTTCCTCACCCCCGGCTCCTCGGCCCGTCCGCGAACGACGGTCACGTCGATTCCGAGTTCGTCGACCATCTCGCGCAAAAACTCGCTGCGGCGCAGGAGTGGTTCGATGAGGGTCACGTGTAGGTCGGGTCGGGCCAACGCCAACGGTATCCCGGGAAGACCCGCGCCACTACCAATGTCGGCGACTCTCTGATCCGGCTCGACGAGTTCGGACAGCGCCACACTGTTGAGGATGTGGCGCTCCCAGATTCGCTCGACTTCGCGCGGACCGATCAGCCCGCGTTCGACGCCCGCACCCGCAAGCGTCGCGGCGTAGCGCTGGATTCGGTCGAGGCGCTCCTCGAACAAGGAGGCGGCCGCGTCCGGCGGCGCCGACACCTCCCCATGTTTCACGTGAAACATCCTCCGGATCGTCGCGTCGGACCGACGGCGCCAATGAACTACACGGTTGTAACTCTGGGTCAGTCGGCGAGGACGACCACGCGCCGCGACGGCTCGACGCCCTCGCTCTCGCTGTGGACGCCGTCGACGGCCGCCACCGCGTCGTGCACAATCTTGCGCTCGAATGGCGTCATCGGGGCCAGCTCTTCACGTTCGCCGGTCTCGAGCACGCGGCGCGCCACCTTGTCGCCGAGCGCGGCCAACTCGTCGCGGCGCCGGCGCCGCCAGCGCGCAATGTCGAGCATCAGACGGCTGCGCTCCCCCGTCTTCTGGTGCACGGCCAGCCGCGTGAGTTCCTGCAACGCGTCGAGCACTTCGCCCTTGCGACCCACCAACTTGTTCAGGTCGGCGCCGCCGTCGATGCTCACGACCGCGCGGTCCCCCTCGACGTCGAGATCGATGTCGCCGTCGAAGTCGAGCAGGTCCAACAACTCCTCGAGATAGTCGCCCGCGATCTCGCCCTCGGCGACCAACTTCTCCTCCAGATCGTCCTCGGCTACCGGCGCGGAGGCATTGCCGTCCTCATCGACGAGTTCGTCGCGCTCGGTCGTCTCGGCGTCAGTCATGTCCTTCTCTCCTCATTCCACCGGGATCGTCCGGTCACCGTTTACGTTTCTTGGGCCGCGCGCCGGGTCGCGGCGTACGGTTCGCTGCGCCGCTGGCTGCCTTGCCCGGGCTGCTGCTCGTCGGCTTCTTGTCCGCCGCGCCGTTCTCCGACGCGGCCTCGCTACTTTCGGACTCGTCGCTCGACACCGGCTCGGAAACCCCGGGGGTCTTCCCCGCCTGACTCTTACGGGTGCGTTTCGGCTTGGCTCCCGGCGGTGGTGCGTTCTTCGCCTGCCGTTCCTGCGCCTCGAGCTTCTGCGCCTCTTCTTCCTTCTCGATCTTGCCGAACACATAGTGCTGCTGACCGAAGGTCCAGATGTTGTTCGCGAGCCAGTACATGATGATGGCCAGCGGCAGGAACGGCCCACCGGCGACAACGCCGAACGGGAACACATACAGCGCCAGCTTGTTCATCAATGCGGTCTGCGGATTGGCTGCCGCCTCGGGGCTCTGCCGCGCCACCGAGGCCCGGCTGTTGAAGTACGTCGCGACGCCGGCCAGGATCATGATCGGCACACCGACGGCGATCACCGATGCCCGGTTGAACTCCTTGAACGCGTCCAGGCCGGTCGTCTGGATCATCCACCCACCGATCGGCGCGCCGAACAGATGGGCGTCCAGGAAGTGCCCGACGTCGGTGGCGCTGAACACATAGTTGGGCAGCGACCGGTTCGTCACCGGATCCAGGTGCTGGGCCCCGATCCCGTAGCCGCCGGTGCGGTTGAACGACCGCAGCACGTGGAACAGCCCGATGAACACCGGAATCTGAGCGAGCATCGGCAGACAGCCGAGGATCGGGTTGAACCCGTGTTCCTTCTGCAGTTTCTGCATTTCCAGCGCCATACGCTGACGGTCTTTGCCGTACTTCTTCTGCAGCGCCTTGATCTGCGGCTGCAGCTCCTGCATTTGGCGCGTCGTCCGGATCTGCTTCACGAACGGCTTGTAGAGAATCGCGCGCAGGGTGAACACCAGGAACATCACCGAAAGCGCCCACGCGAAAAAGTTCGATGGACCCAGCAGGAAGGCGAACAGCTTGTACCAGACCCACATGATCGCCGACACCGGGTAGTAGATGATGTCGAGGCTGAACCAGTTAAACACGCGTCTCGCTTCCTGCTCGCAATGCTGGATGGCTACCACTGACGTCGGCAGTGGTGTTCCGATCCTCTGAAGACTCGTTCGCGGGAGCGCCCGCCACGTCTTGGTCGCCGTGTCCCCCGGCTGCCGGGCGCTCTGGGATCGGGTCCCATCCTCCCCTATGCCACGGCCCGCATTTCAACAGCCGTACCGTCGCGAGCCAACCGCCGCGCACCAGCCCGTACTCGGTCAATGCGTCGACGGCGTACTGGCTACAGGTCGGGGTGAATCGACACGTCGGCAGCCGCAACGGCGAGATGGTGTGCCGGTACAGCTGAATCACGAAGATGACGGCGCGTGCCGTCCGCGCCGACCTCACAGGGCGGCCTCGGACTTGGGTCTGACTCGGCGAAGGGCTGTGCGCAGTTCTTGTTCGAGCCGCGCCGATATCGCATGCCGGCTGCTGGGCAGGGCGCGGATCACGACGCGATCGGCGGGGTCCAGCTCATCGACGAGGGATCGCGCGACGTGGCGCAGCCGCCGCGAGACGCGATGGCGTTGCACCGCCGTGCCGACCGCTTTGGAGACGACCAGACCGATCCGGGGTCCGGGCTCTGAGCGCTCATCGGACCGCAGGGCGTGCACGACGAGATCGGGCTGCACAGCGCGCACCCCTCGGCTGACCGTGTTCCCGAACTCCGTTGACCGCGTCATGCGGTACCGCGCCGGAAGCACCAGCGTCAACTCCCGCTCGAAGTCACGTGGGAGTCACGCAGTCAGCTTGCGCCGACCCTTGCTCCGGCGGTTCGTGACGATCGCACGGCCTGCCCGGGTGCGCATCCGCAGCCGGAAGCCATGCACGCGCGCCCGGCGCCGGTTGTTCGGCTGGAAGGTCCGCTTGCCCTTGGCCACGGCTGTCTCCTTGTTGCGTCTGGCACCCGCAGCCCCCACCGACGACGTACGAATCGGTTTGGACGCAGTTGCCGTTGGTAAGCTCGTCCATCTTGCTAGCCGGCGCGGTCCCCGGTCGATGCCCGGGTCGCAGCCGTATCACCTCGTACGGGCGACTGTTCGAGGGTACTGAGGAGTTTTCGCTGGGTCAAACCTGGCCGAATGTCAGTGTGGACAGCCACATTTGCAACACGCGTCACCGCCGACCAACAGCGGAAAATATCCGTCCATGCAATGTTGCAGAACGGTTGGCACCCGCGAAGAAAACTGTTAGCTTCTGCCAATGCCGCTTCGATAACGAAACGGCGACGGACAACGAAGCGAGGATGCCCGACCAGTCGTGAGCCCACAGGATGCCTCACATCTGTGATGTGGCCCGACCCGCGGCCTCCCCGCCGGTAGAAAACAGAACGACGACGACTGTCCAGTCTCCACAGCCTGTGGATAACTTTGTGGACAGATCGTCATCGTTCCTTTGGTCGTCTCTGGGCCGGCCGCAAGGGGGTAGTCGTCGTTGACAGCTGACCCCGACCCCCCATTCGTGGCCGTATGGAACACGGTGGTCGCCGAACTCAACGGCAGCCCCGCAGGTGCGGGTGGCGACATGGCGGGCCCGGGCCTCACTCCTCAGCAAAGAGCCTGGTTGAAGCTGGTCAAACCCCTTGTGATCACCGAGGGCTTTGCCCTGCTGTCGGTGCCCACCCCATTTGTGCAGAACGAGATCGAACGTCATCTGCGGGAGCCGATCATCACCGCGCTGAGCCGTCAGCTCGGACAGCGCGTCGAACTCGGTGTGCGTATCGCCGACCCCGGACCCGACGACACCGACGGCCCGCTCGGCGGACTCTCGGCCGTCGGTGAACCCGACGAAGTCGACGAGGATTTCGAAGCCAGGGCGAGCGCCGAGGAAAGTTGGCCAACCTACTTCACCAGCCGGCCGCCGAACACGCTGACCGACGACCCGACGGCGGTCAACCTCAACCGGCGCTACACCTTCGACACGTTCGTCATCGGCGCCTCGAATCGGTTTGCTCACGCGGCGACGCTCGCGATCGCCGAGGCACCCGCGCGCGCGTACAACCCGTTGTTCATCTGGGGTGAGTCCGGGCTGGGCAAGACCCACCTGCTGCACGCGGCGGGCAACTACGCCCAGCGGCTGTTTCCGGGGATGCGCGTCAAGTACGTGTCGACCGAGGAATTCACCAACGACTTCATCAACTCGCTGCGAGACGACCGCAAGGCCTCGTTCAAGCGCAGCTACCGCGACATCGACGTGTTGTTGGTCGACGACATCCAGTTCATCGAGGGCAAGGAAGGTATCCAGGAGGAGTTCTTCCATACCTTCAACACGCTGCACAACGCCAACAAGCAGATCGTGATCTCGTCGGACCGGCCCCCCAAGCAGTTGGCCACCCTCGAGGACCGGTTGCGCACCCGGTTCGAGTGGGGACTGATCACCGACGTCCAACCCCCGGAGCTGGAGACGCGCATCGCAATCCTGCGCAAGAAGGCCCAGATGGACCGTCTCGACGTGCCCGATGACGTCCTCGAGCTCATCGCCAGCAGCATCGAGCGCAACATCCGCGAACTCGAAGGCGCCCTGATCCGGGTCACCGCATTCGCGTCGTTGAACAAGACCGCGATCGACAAGTCGCTGGCCGAGATCGTGCTGCGCGATCTGATCTCGGATGCCAGCACCATGCAGATCAGCACCGCGACGATCATGGCCGCCACCGCCGAGTACTTCGAGACAACCGTCGAGGAGTTACGCGGCCCCGGTAAGACCCGCGCGCTCGCGCAATCCCGGCAGATCGCCATGTATCTGTGCCGCGAGCTGACCGACCTGTCCCTGCCCAAGATCGGGCAAGCGTTCGGCCGTGACCACACCACCGTGATGTACGCGGAGAAGAAGATCCGCGGCGAGATGGCCGAGCGGCGTGAGGTCTTCGATCACGTCAAAGAACTCACGACGCGCATCCGTCAACGCTCCAAGCGCTGACTCACATCGCTCCCCCTCCCACCCGTCGCGCTCGTTCGCGTCCGGCTGCGGCCGTTTCGACAGAAATTTCGTCAAAAATCTTCTGTACCGCCGGCATCACCAGTCACAGCGCGGCGTTGTGCACACCGGTGTGGAGAACCTGGGATCAACCGCCGAACCACCAGCCGATTGCTACACACCCTCCAGCGTCTCCACAGTCTGTCCCGCCCGGCACCGCGGTCATCCACAGTTACCTCACAGCCGCCTACGCCCGTACGCAGCGTTGACATGTATTCATCCCCAGTCTCCACAGGCCCTAATACTGTTGCTTGTATATCTCTCAAGAATCTCCTTCGAAGAAGGCGCTTGGGGAAGCACGGAACCATCGACGGTCCCACCGGCCGGAGGGCCTCGATGTCACCCCGATCGATTAGCTTTCAAGTTGGGGCGGAAAGCTCTACGGTGATTCAGCACAGCCGTTACCGTCGTCGGGGACGCATCGTTGAGACGCGTGGTGAGACACCGGGAAACCGCTGTTCGAGGCTTGTCGTGATTGTGATCGAAGGGACCCTATGGACGTGGCGACGACAACGGTTGGTGTCACCGATCTGAAGTTCCGTCTGGTACGTGAAGACTTCGCCGAAGCCGTGGCATGGGTGGCCCGCAATCTGCCCACCAGGCCCACGGTGCCAGTGCTCGCCGGCGTCCTGCTGACCGGCTCCGAGGACGGATTGACAATCTCCGGATTCGACTACGAGGTTTCCGCCGAGGTGCGGGTGCCCGCCGAGATCGCTTCACCCGGCAGCGTTTTGGTTTCCGGTCGACTGTTGTCCGACATCACCCGGGCGTTACCCGCCAAACCGATCGACGTCAGCGTCGACGGGACACGGGTGGCGCTGACGTGCGGTAGTTCGCGCTTCTCGCTGCCGACGATGGCCGTTGAGGACTACCCCACGCTGCCCGCCCTGCCCGACGAGACCGGCGTCGTATCCGCCGAACTGTTCTCCGAAGCGATCGGCCAGGTAGCCGTCGCGGCCGGCCGCGATGACACTCTGCCGATGCTGACCGGCATCCGCGTCGAAATCGCTGGGGAGAAGGTCGTTTTGGCCGCCACCGACCGGTTCCGGCTGGCGGTCCGCGAGTTGACGTGGTCGACGGCCGGGCCTGACCTGGAAGCCGCCGTGCTGGTGCCCGCCAAGACACTTTCGGAAGCGGCCAAAGCCGGCTCCGACGGCGGCGACGTGCATCTGTCGCTGGGCGCCGGATCGGCAGTCGGCAAGGAGGGGTTGCTCGGTATCAGCAGCGGGGGCAAGCGCAGCACCACGCGTCTGCTCGATGCGGAGTTCCCGAAATTCCGGCAGCTGCTGCCCACCGAGCACACCGCGATGGCCACGATCGGTGTCGGTGAACTCACCGAGGCCATCAAGCGTGTGGCGCTGGTGGCTGACCGCGGCGCCCAGGTGCGGATGGAATTCTCCGAGGACTCGCTGCACCTGTCGGCCGGCGCCGACGACGTGGGCCGCGCGGAGGAGGATCTTCCGGTCAGCTTCTCCGGCGACCCGCTGACCATCGCGTTCAACCCCACGTATCTGACCGACGGCCTGAGCTCGCTGCATTCCGAGCGGGTCACCTTCGGTTTCACGACGCCCAGCCGTCCCGCGGTGTTGCGTCCGGCCAATGACGACGACGCAGATGTCGATGCGACGGGACCGTTCCCCGCCCAACAGACCGACTACGTCTACCTGCTGATGCCGGTGCGCCTACCTGGCTGACCGGGCTGGACGCCAGAAAACGCCGGAGAAGGGGCGCACACATGCAACTCGGCCTGGTCGGTCTCGGCAAAATGGGCTTCAATATGCGCGAGCGCCTGCGCGAAGGAGGCCATGAGGTCGTCGGTTACGACCCGAGACCGGAAGTGACCGACGTGCCCACGCTCGCGGCCCTGGCCGAGGCCCTCGACGCCCCGCGGGTGGTGTGGGTCATGGTGCCCTCGGGACCGATCACCCACGACACCATCACCGCCCTGGCCGAGGAGCTCAGTGAAGGTGACCTGGTCATCGACGGTGGCAACTCCCGCTACACCGAGGACGGACCGCACGCAAAACTGTTGGGCAAGAAGGGAATAACCTTCATCGATGCCGGCGTTTCCGGCGGCGTGTGGGGTCTGACGGAAGGTTACGGGTTGATGGTCGGCGGCAGCGACGCCGACGTCGAACGCGCGATGCCGATCTTCGACACGCTGCGACCCCCGGGACCGCGCGAAGACGGGTTCGTGCACGCTGGGCCGGTCGGTGCGGGCCACTACGCGAAGATGGTGCACAACGGCATCGAGTACGGCTTGATGATGGCCTACGCCGAGGGTTATGAGCTGTTGGCGGCCGAAGAACTGATCACCGACACCCAGGCCGTCATCCAGGCATGGAGCAACGGCACCGTCGTACGGTCCTGGCTGCAGCAGCTGCTGGCCAAGGCGCTGAAGGAAGACCCGGAATTCGGTGAGATCAGCGGCTACACCGAGGATTCCGGTGAGGGCCGGTGGACCGTCGAGGAAGCGATCAGCCACCGGGTGCCGATGCCGGTGATCGCGGCTTCGCTGTTCGCACGGTTCGCCTCGCGGCAGGAGGACTCGCCAGCGATGAAGGCGGTCTCTGCTCTGCGCAACCAGTTCGGTGGGCACGCGGTCAAGCGGGTCAGCGAGTCGGGGTAGGCGGTCGCGTCGTGTACGTCCGCCGCCTGGCGTTGACCGACTTTCGATCGTGGCCGCGTCTCGAACTGGATCTCGAACCAGGCCGAACTGTGTTCGTCGGCCCTAACGGCTTCGGGAAGACGAATATCATTGAGGCGCTGTGGTATTCGTCGACGCTCGGATCACACCGGGTCGCCACCGACGGCCCCCTGATCCGGACCGGCGCCGAACGCGCGGTGGTGTCGACCATCGTCGTCAACGAAGGCCGGGAACTGTCGGTGGACCTGGAGATCACGGCCGGGCGTGCCAACAAGGCACGTATCAACCGCTCCGCCGTTCGCTCCGCCCGCGAGATTCTCGGCGTGCTGCGGGCCGTGCTGTTCGCACCGGAGGACTTGGCGCTGGTGCGCGGAGACCCCGGTGAGCGGCGCCGCTATCTCGACGAACTCGCCACCACCCGGCGCCCGCAGGTCGCCGCGATCCGCGCGGACTACGACAAGGTGCTGCGCCAGCGGACCGCGCTGCTGAAGACGGCATCCGGTGCTCGATTCCGCGGCGACCGAGGCGTTTTCGACACCCTCGAGGTGTGGGACGGCCACCTCGCCGAGAAGGGCGCAAAGCTCATCGCGGCGCGGGTAGATCTGGTCAACCAACTGGCATCGGAGGTGGAGAAGGCATATCAACTGCTGGCGCCGTCGTCGCGGCCGGCGGGAATTCGCTACCGCAGCGGGGTGGACGTGGTGGAAGCAGAGGCGGCGGCGGGCACCGCTGACGCGGAGATGTTCGAGGCCGCCCTACTCGATGCGTTGGCGCGTCGGCGCGACGCCGAATTGGAACGCGGCGTATGCCTGGTGGGGCCCCACCGCGACGATCTCGAACTGCGGTTGGGCGATCAGATCGCCAAAGGCTTTGCCAGCCATGGCGAATCATGGTCGATGGCGTTGTCGCTGAGGCTGGCCGCCTACGAACTACTACGCGCCGAAGGGAGCGATCCGGTGTTATTGCTCGACGATGTGTTCGCCGAACTGGACAAGGCGCGCAGGCAGGCATTGGCCGCCGTCGCGGGCTCGGCCGAGCAGGTCCTGGTCACCGCGGCGGTCTCAGAGGATGTCCCGGCCGACTGGGATGCGCGCAGGATTGGAGTCACGATGCGCGACGACGATTCCGGACGAATCTCGGTGGTGGAGCCATGACGTCGCCCGAGGATGAAGTGAAGCCGCCCGAGCACCTGGCCAACCTGCGCGGTATGGATCTGGTCCGGCGCACGCTCGAGGAGGCGCGCGGTGCGGCGCGCAGCCAAGGTAAGGAGGTCGGGCGCGGGCGCGGTGCGGCACCTCGAAGGATCGCCGGTAACAGCCGTCGGCGGTGGTCGGGTCCCGGCCCGGACTCACGCGATCCCCAGCCGTTCGGACCTGCGGCCAGTGACCTGGCCCGCAACCGCGGATGGTCCGGCCGCGTCGCCGAGGGTGCGGTGTTCGGTCGCTGGCCCGGCGTTGTCGGTGAGGGCATCGCCGCGCACGCGACGCCGACCTCACTCAACGACGGTGTGCTGACCATCTCCGCGGAGTCCACCGCGTGGGCGACGCAACTGCGGATGGTGCAGGCGCAGGTGCTGGCCAAGATCGCGGACGCGGTGGGCGACGGCGTCGTGAAGTCACTCAAAATTGTCGGCCCGGTCGCGCCGTCGTGGCGAAAGGGCCGCTATCACATCGCCGGCAGAGGACCGCGCGACACCTATGGATAGCGGCGGGAACCGCCGTTGCCTGAATGGCGCGAGAACGCCGCAATCCTAGTTCTCAAGCGTCTTCAGGCACCCGAGATCGAGAAATTCCACAGGCGGCCCAAATAGGTGTGCAGAAACGCCGCCTCAGAGTCGGTGCTGTCAAGCTCTGCCGGTAGGATGGAAGCAGATCCGCAGGCGGTGGTCGACCGCCTCGCCAGCCTTCCCCGGCAAGAGACCAAGGAGACCCGTCCAACGTGGCTGCCCAGAAGAAGAGTGCTCCCAAGGAGTACGGCGCCGATGCAATCACCATTCTCGAGGGTCTCGAAGCCGTCCGCAAACGTCCGGGCATGTACATCGGGTCCACCGGCGAGCGGGGTCTGCATCACCTGATCTGGGAGGTCGTCGACAACGCCATCGACGAGGCGATGGCCGGCTACGCCACCAGGGTGGACGTGAAGATCCTCGCCGACGGCAGCGTCAGCGTGACCGATGACGGGCGCGGCATCCCCGTCGAGAAGCACAAGCAGGCGGGTATCCCGACAGTCGACGTGGTCATGACCCAACTGCACGCCGGAGGCAAGTTCGGCGGCGAGAACAGCGGTTATGCGGTGTCTGGCGGTCTGCACGGCGTCGGCGTCTCGGTGGTCAACGCGCTGTCCAGTCGGGTCGAGGTCACGATCCTGCGCGACGGCTCCGAGTGGTTCCAGTACTACGACCGCTCCGTGCCCGGCGAACTCAAGCAGGGCGGCAAGACCAAAGAGACCGGAACGACGGTGCGGTTCTGGGCCGACCCCGACATCTTCGAGACCACCGAATACGACTTCGAAACCGTCGCTCGCCGGCTGCAGGAGCAGGCGTTCCTCAACAAGGGCCTCACCATCGAGTTGACCGACGAGCGGGTGACTGCCGAAGAGGTCGTCGACGAGGTGGTCAGCGACACCGCCGAAGCGCCCAAGACCGCCGACGAGAAGGCCGCCGAGAACTCGAAACCGCACAAGGTCAAGCACCGTGTCTTCCACTACCCCGGCGGCCTGGTGGACTTCGTCAAGCACATCAACCGGACCAAGACCCCGATCCAGCAGAGCATCATCGACTTCGACGGGAAGGGTCCCGGCCACGAGGTCGAGATCGCGATGCAGTGGAACGCGGGCTACTCCGAGTCGGTACACACCTTCGCCAACACCATCAACACCCACGAGGGCGGCACCCACGAGGAAGGGTTTCGGGCCGCTTTGACGTCGGTGGTCAACAAGTACGCCAAGGACAAGAAGCTCCTCAAGGACAAGGACCCGAACCTCACCGGCGACGACATCCGTGAGGGGCTGGCCGCGGTGATCTCGGTGAAGGTCGCCGAACCGCAGTTCGAGGGCCAGACCAAGACGAAACTGGGCAACACCGAGGTCAAGTCGTTTGTGCAGAAGATCTGCAACGAGGAGTTGACGCACTGGTTCGACGCCAACCCCGCCGAGGCCAAGACCGTTGTCAACAAGGCGGTTTCGTCGGCGCAGGCCCGGATCGCCGCGCGTAAGGCACGGGAGCTGGTGCGCCGCAAGAGCGCCACCGACATCGGCGGGCTGCCCGGCAAGCTCGCCGACTGCCGCTCCACCGACCCGCGCAAGTCCGAACTGTATGTGGTGGAGGGTGATTCGGCGGGCGGCTCGGCCAAGAGCGGCCGCGACTCGATGTTTCAGGCGATCCTGCCGCTGCGCGGCAAGATCATCAACGTCGAGAAGGCCCGTATCGACCGGGTGCTCAAAAACACCGAGGTTCAGGCGATCATCACCGCGCTGGGCACCGGCATCCACGACGAGTTCGACATCTCGAAACTGCGCTATCACAAAATTGTTCTGATGGCCGACGCCGACGTCGACGGCCAGCACATCTCGACGCTGCTGCTGACGCTGTTGTTCCGATTCATGAAGCCGCTCATCGAGAACGGCCACGTGTTCCTCGCCCAACCGCCGCTGTACAAGCTCAAGTGGCAGCGTAGCGAGCCGGAATTTGCCTACTCCGACCGCGAGCGCGACGGGTTGCTCGAGGAGGGCCGCAAGGCGGGCAAGAAGATCAACCCCGACGACGGCATCCAGCGCTACAAGGGGCTTGGCGAGATGGACGCCAAGGAGCTGTGGGAGACGACGATGGACCCGTCGGTGCGGGTGCTGCGGCAGGTGACGCTCGACGACGCCGCGGCCGCCGACGAGCTGTTCTCGATCCTGATGGGCGAGGACGTCGAGGCTCGCCGCAGTTTCATCACCCGAAATGCCAAAGACGTTCGCTTCCTTGATGTTTAGCGGTGACGTGACCGGCGCAAATTCAACCGATACTAAGGCTGACTGATGACTGACACGACGTTGCCGCCCGGCGACGAAGCAGGCGACCGCATCGAACCGGTCGACATCCAGCAGGAGATGCAGCGCAGCTACATCGACTACGCGATGAGCGTGATCGTCGGCCGCGCGCTGCCCGAGGTGCGCGACGGTCTCAAGCCCGTGCACCGGCGGGTGCTCTACGCGATGTTCGACTCCGGCTTCCGTCCCGACCGCAGCCACGCGAAATCCGCACGCTCCGTTGCCGAAACGATGGGTAACTACCACCCGCACGGTGACGCGTCGATCTACGACACGCTGGTCCGGATGGCCCAGCCATGGTCGTTGCGTTACCCGCTGGTCGACGGGCAGGGCAACTTCGGCTCGCCGGGCAACGACCCGCCGGCCGCCATGCGCTACACCGAAGCACGGCTCACTCCCCTGGCCATGGAGATGCTGCGCGAAATCGACGAGGAGACAGTCGATTTCATCCCGAACTACGACGGGCGGGTGCAGGAGCCCACGGTACTGCCGAGCCGGTTCCCCAACCTGTTGGCCAACGGCTCGGGCGGTATCGCCGTCGGTATGGCCACCAACATTCCGCCGCATAACCTGCGTGAGCTGGCCGACGCGGTGTACTGGTGTCTGGAGAACTTCGACGCCGACGAGGAAGCCACGCTGGCCGCCGTCACCGAACGTGTCAAAGGCCCGGACTTCCCCACCTCGGGCCTGATCGTGGGGTCCCAGGGCATCAGCGACATGTACACCAGCGGCCGTGGGTCGGTGCGCATGCGCGGCGTCGTCGAGATCGAGGAGGACAGCCGCGGCCGCACCGGCATCGTCATCACCGAGCTGCCGTATCAGGTCAATCACGACAACTTCATCACCTCGGTCGCCGAGCAGGTCCGCGACGGCAAGCTTGCCGGGATCTCCAACATCGAGGACCAGTCCAGCGACCGCGTCGGGCTGCGCATCGTCATCGAGATCAAACGCGATGCGGTCGCCAAGGTGGTGCTCAACAACCTCTACAAGCACACCCAGCTGCAGACCAGCTTCGGGGCCAACATGCTGTCCATCGTCGACGGCGTTCCGCGGACGTTGCGCCTCGACCAGCTGATCCGCCATTACGTGAATCACCAACTCGACGTGATCGTGCGGCGCACCCGCTACCGGTTGCGCAAGGCCAATGAGCGGGCCCACATCCTGCGCGGGCTGGTCAAGGCGCTCGACGCGCTCGATGAGGTGATCGCGTTGATCCGGGCGTCGGAGACCGTCGACGTGGCGCGCCAAGGCCTGATCGAGCTGCTCGACATCGACGACATCCAGGCCCAGGCGATCCTGGACATGCAGCTGCGTCGCCTGGCCGCACTGGAACGGCAGCGCATCGTCGACGACCTGGCCAAGATCGAGGCCGAGATCGCCGACCTCGAGGACATCCTGGCCAAGCCCGAGCGGCAGCGCGCGATCGTGCGCGACGAGCTCAAAGAGATCGTCGACAAGTACGGCGACGACCGGCGCACCAGGATCGTGGCCGCCGACGGTGAGGTCGCCGACGAGGATCTGATCGCCCGCGAGGACGTCGTCGTCACGATCACCGAGACCGGCTACGCCAAGCGCACCAAGACCGACCTGTACCGCAGCCAGAAGCGCGGCGGCAAGGGCGTGCAGGGCGCCGGGCTCAAGCAGGATGACATCGTCAACCACTTCTTTGTCTGCTCGACGCACGACTGGATCCTGTTCTTCACCACTCAGGGCCGGGTCTATCGCGCCAAGGCATACGAACTGCCCGAGGCGTCGCGCACCGCTCGGGGCCAGCATGTGGCGAACCTGCTGGCGTTCCAGCCCGAAGAGCGGATTGCGCAGGTCATCCAGCTCAAGACCTACGAGGATGCGCCGTACCTGGTGTTGGCCACCCGCAACGGTCTGGTGAAGAAGTCGCGGCTGGTGGACTTCGACTCCAACCGCTCCGGCGGCATCGTCGCGATCAACCTGCGCGACGGCGACGAACTGGTGGGTGCGGTGCTGTGCTCGGCCGACGACGACCTGCTGCTGGTGTCGGCCAAGGGTCAGTCCATCCGGTTCTCGGCAACCGACGAGGCGCTGCGGCCGATGGGTCGGGCGACCTCCGGTGTGCAGGGCATGCGGTTCAACACCGACGACGAGCTGCTGTCGCTGAACGTGGTGCGGCCCGATACATATCTGCTGGTCGCCACCTCCGGCGGGTACGCCAAGCGCACCGCGATCGAGGAGTACCCGGTGCAGGGCCGGGGCGGTAAAGGGGTACTGACGATCCAATTCGACAAGCGCCGTGGCAATCTTGTGGGTGCGTTGATCGTCGATGACGACACAGAGTTGTACGCCATCACCTCCGGTGGGGGCGTCATCCGGACGGCGGCTCGCCAGGTTCGCAAGGCCGGGCGGCAAACCAAGGGCGTTCGGTTGATGAACCTGGGTGAGGGCACGACACTGATAGCCATCGCGCGCAACGCGGAGGAAGGCGACAGCACCGACGAGGTCAACACCGACCCCGGTGCCTGATCCGGGGACGGGACCAGTGAGGAGCCGTAGGTGAGTTCACCGAACGAGCCGGGACGCCCCCGCGGGGGCGACAGTCCAGGCGGCGCCAACGGCTCCGCGACCAACCAGGACGCCCTCGGCACGCGGTCCGAGGTTCCCGACCGCGCCGAGGTGCCGCCATGGCAGCGCGGCCCCGCGGCGCGGACCGCGCAGCCGGGTCAGCGGCCTCCGGAGCCACCGCGGCGGGCTCCTGGGCCGGGCCCGCGCGAGGGCGGCCAGGGCGACGACGGGCATCCACCCGAGCGGACAGCCGAGGACCAGCGCGGCAATCCGAACCACTCCCCCAATGTCGGTGGCCGACCGAGCCGCTTCATGGTGGGCGGTTCGACACCGACTGAAGAGGTGCCGGCGCGCAGCGAGCGGCCCGAGTCACCGTCACCACGGCCTGAGGCATACGCGAGCGAGCTACCGGACCTGTCCGGGCCGATGCCGCGCCCGGCGCAGCAGCGTAAACCCGCCGACCGCCCGCACCAGGAACCGGGAGGCCGGCCCCCGTCCGCCGCCCGCGTCCAGGTCGGCGCGCGGCACAAGGGCCCGGTGCGGGCCAGCATGCAGATCCGCCGGATCGACCCGTGGAGCACGCTGAAGGTGTCGGCGGTGCTGTCGGTCGCGCTGTTCTTCGTGTGGATGATCGCTGTCGCGTTCCTCTACCTCGTGCTCGGCGGGATGGGCGTGTGGAGCAAGCTGAACACCAACGTCGGCGACCTGCTCACCAGCGCGGGCGGTGGTTCCGGCGGTGAGCTGGTGTCCAGCGGAACCATCTTCGGCGGTGCCACGCTGATCGGGTTGGTCAACATCGTGCTGCTGACCGCGATGGCGACCATCGGCGCGTTCATCTACAACCTGACCACGGACCTGGTCGGCGGCGTGGAAGTCACGCTCGCCGACCGGGATTGATGTCGGCCCGCCGACGGGACTGATTGTCGGCCCGCCGACGGGACTGAGGCGCACACCGCGGTTTGGGCGCGAGCCCACGATTGCGGTAATCTCGTCGCTCGGCCATGCAGGCGGTACGGGGCTATAGCTCAGGCGGTTAGAGCGCTTCGCTGATAACGAAGAGGTCGGAGGTTCGAGTCCTCCTAGCCCCACGGAAAGGTTCACACCATGAGGCGGGTGCTGCTGATCGCCACGGCGATCGTCGCGGCAGTCTCCGTCGCGGTCTGGCGCTCGCGCCACGGCATCGAGGTGTGGCACGCGGCGCCCGATGCGCCGCCAGCAGACCAGGGGCCTTAGCTCAGTTGGTAGAGCGCTACCTTTGCAAGGTAGATGTCAGGAGTTCGATTCTCCTAGGCTCCACTTCGATTCCCGCCCGGCCCTGATCGCTTCAGGGTTTCGGCGTCACTTCCACACTCGGCGGCAGCGGCGAGGGCTCCGGCTGCGTCGACCGGCGCACGATCGAGAACGCCACCGCTCCCCCGGCGACCGCGATGACGCCGGCGGCCGCCAACACCAGCCGGCGCCTGCGCTGCCTGGTCTTCGCCGCACGCGCCGGGGCCGCTCCTTGCAACACCTGGGAAACGGCTTCCTGCGCCGCGACGAGCTCCTGCGCGATCGCCTGCTGCGCGGCGGCCAGGTCCTCGCTCAGCTGAGCCTTGATGCGGCCCCGGCGATACCGGTCCCCCACCCACGCCGCCGAGGACTGTGCACCGTTGACCCCGAGACCCAGAGCCCCGCGTGTGACATCGACCGGCCCGACCGCCGTGTACTTCAGGCCGCGGCTCAACCGCTGGCCGGGGGTCAACCGGATCTCGGTCCTGGTGCTCATGGGCGTGCCTTTCTCGCGGCCGGGGTGCGACCACAACAGCCTGCCATTTACCGGAACCCAACGGTGCCGGAAGGGCGCCGAAGGCGGCGTGGCACACTGACATCCCGTGACGAGCCCCATTCAGACAGCGACCGCGACACTGCACACCAACCGCGGCGACATCAAGATCGCACTCTTCGGTAACCATGCGCCCAAGACCGTGGCCAACTTCGTCGGCCTTGCGCAGGGAACCAAGGACTACAGCGGTGAGAACGCATCGGGCGGCACGTCCGGACCCTTCTACGACGGCGTGGTCTTCCATCGCATCATCGACGGCTTCATGATCCAGGGCGGCGACCCCACCGGTACGGGTCGCGGCGGGCCGGGCTACAAGTTCGAAGACGAGTTCCACCCCGAGTTGCAGTTCGACCGGCCCTACCTGCTGGCCATGGCCAACGCAGGACCCGGCACCAACGGCTCGCAGTTCTTCATCACGGTGACCAAGACCCCGCACCTCAATCGCAAGCACACGATCTTCGGCGAGGTCGTCGACCCGGAATCGCAGAAGGTCGTCGACGCCATCGCGACCACCGCGACCGACCGCAGCGACCGTCCGACCGACCCGGTGGTCGTCGATTCGATCACGATCGCCTGATCTAAACACCGGCCTACGCGTCGCCGAGACGACGGTTTCTGACGGATTTCGCGCCGTACGTGTCAGAAACCGTAGTCTCGCGCGCCTGTACGTCTGCTAGTCAGGAGCGGGGGCGGCGTAGCCGGCCTGGGTCAGCGCGTCGAGCACGTGCAGCGGGTCCGTGCCCAGATCCCAACGGGTGAACACGATCAGGTCCCCGCTGTGGGTGTCGATCTCGAGTAGCCGGACTTTGCGGGCCAACCGGCGGAACTCGGTGATCCGGATCAGTTTGATCTCGGCGTGTGGCAAAACCTTGGTGCCGAACCACCCGCGGCTGACGAGGACGTCATTTTTGATTGCCAGCTTGGGTCGCGCGCGCCACGAGAAGATTGCAAACACGAGCAAACCCACCCCGGCAACGCCCCCGAGAAGACGCCCCGGCGGGTCTGTGATCAGGCTCACAGCGACGGTAGCCAAGATAATTCCGCCTACGGCGCATGCGGCGATGCCACCGACGGGTGGGCTCCACTGAGTTTGCTGCACGCGTTCTCCACACCCTTCCACCGGGATGTATGCGGTTATCCACAAGTGCTATCCCCAATGGGGATGAATCACATCAGTGTGATCCGATTACCGGACGGTTGCTGGCAGGGTAACGCCAGGCGACGAGGTTGAATTCATTCGAGGGGGAAGAATCTCAGCGCCACCGCATGGTGAGCAACAGCCCGGTAATCATGAAGGCAAAGGCGATCGCGTAGTTCCACGGGCCCAGCTCGGCGAGGAACGGGATGGCCGACGATGCCAGCTGGAAGACCAGCAGCCAGACCAAACCGATCAGCATCAGGCTGACGAACAGCACGACGAACCAGGTGCTCGACGGCCCGGCTTTGACCTTGACGGGCGTACGGCTCACCGGGTTGGCGGCGAAGTCGTTCTTCTTGCGGACCTTGGACTTGGGCATGGGTGACCTTCGGGACTACTTGCGAACTACTTGAGTGCGACGATGTACCTACGAGCCTAACGTAGGTCCGGCACACCAGAGTCAGGGAAGCCAGTTGCAGCGGTCGCATCGTCGGAAGCCGACACCGAAGGCGGTCGGTCGGCGGTCGACGTCGTGGCGGTACGGGGTGCCGGTGGTGTGTCTGCTCGCCGGCCTGCTGCTCGCCGCCACCCACGGTGTCTCCGGCGGCGACGAGATCCGCCGCAGCGACGCTCCGCGTCTGGTCGACCTGGTCCGCGAGACCCAGCAGTCCGTGGACCGGCTCAGCGCAGAACGCGATGCGCTGGTGTCGACCGTCGACAGCCACCATGGGGGCAGCCCGGGGGCGGATGCGGCACTGACCGCGATCACCGCACGCTCGGCGCGGTTGGCCGCCGAGGCGGGCCTGGAACCGCTGCGTGGCCCAGGCCTGGTCGTCACGCTCAACGACGCGCAACGCGACGCCGAGGGCCGCTTCCCCCGCGACGCCACCCCCGACGACCTCGTGGTGCACCAGCAGGACATCGACGCTGTGCTGAACGCGTTGTGGAGTGCGGGGGCCGAGGGCATTCAGATGCAGGACCAGCGCATCATCGGCACGTCGGCGCCCAGATGCGTCGGCAACACCCTGCTGCTCAACGGGCGCACGTACAGTCCGCCCTACGTCATCACCGCGATCGGCGACGCGCCCGCGATGCAGGCGGCGTTGGCCGCTGCTCCCCTGGTCACGCTCTACCGCCAGTACGTGGTGCGGTTCGGCCTGGGTTACTCGGAAGATCCGCGGGCGTCGGTCGAACTGGTCGGCCACAAGGAACCGCTGCGGATGCAGTTCGCCAAGCCCGCGGGCCCGATCGGATATTGAGCGGAGCCTGCGCCGGTGTGGCACGTCGCACCTGCGCGATCCGATAGGCCGAACGCGTAACCAGTAACCTGTGCTGATGCAGGTCTTGGTCGTCGACAACTACGACAGCTTCGTGTTCAACCTGGTGCAATACCTCGGTCAGCTCGGAGTGCAGGCTCAGGTGTGGCGCAACGACGACGACCGACTGGCCACCGATGCCGATATCGCCAAGGCCGCCGCTGATTTCGACGGAGTGCTGCTGTCCCCCGGCCCAGGCACGCCTGAGCGGGCGGGCGCCTCGATCCCGCTCGTCAAGGCGTGCGCCACGGCCGGTACCCCGCTGCTGGGCGTCTGCCTCGGGCATCAGGCGATCGGCGTCGCGTTCGGCGGCACCGTGGACCGTGCACCCGAACTGCTGCACGGTAAAACCAGCGTCGTCCACCACACGAATTCCGGTGTGATGCAAGGGCTTCCGAATCCGTTCACCGCCACCAGGTACCACTCACTGACGATTCTGCCCGACACGGTGCCCGACGAACTCGAGGTCATCGCACGCACGGAAGGCGGCGTCATCATGGCTGTGCGCCATGCCGGGCTTCCGATCCACGGCGTGCAATTCCACCCCGAGTCGATCCTGACCGAGGGCGGTCACCGGATGTTGGCGAACTGGCTGGGCTACTGCGGCGCCGCGCCTGCCGAGTCCCTGGTTCGGCAGCTGGAAGACGAAGTCACCAGCGCCATCGCCGCCGGCCGCGAAGCGGCTACGACGCGAAGCTCAGCGTGATCGTGTCCCCGAAGTTGACGCCGCTGCCCGGCGCCGGATTCTGAGTCACCACCGCGTTGGTGCGCTGACCGCTGTTTTGCACGTCGGCGCCCTTGTCCAGGAAGCCCGTCCAGCCCAGCGCTCGTAGCCGTGGCTCCGCGTCCGTCCAGAACATGCCCCGCAGGTCGGGCATCAGGAACTGGTTGCACGCCGAGAGCTGCAGCTGGATGGGCGCGTCGACCGCCGTGTCTTGGCCGGCCGCAGGCAGGGTGCCGATGACCTGTCCGCACGGTTCGGGGCTGTCGACCTGGACGGACACCACGTTGGTGAACCCGGCGGCGGTCAGGATCTGGCGCGCCGGCGCCTCTGGCTGGTTTTCGACGTTCGGCACGGGACGGCTCTGCGGACCGGAACCGACGATGATCGTGATCTCGTTGGTGATCGCGGACGTCTGGTTGGCCGGGGGATTGGTGCCCAGCACCTTGTCCTTCAGCTCGGGTGTCGACGGCGACGATGACGACTTGAACTTCTCGAAGCCGGCCTCTTTCAGCCGCTCCGTCGCCTGGGTGTAGGACAGATTCTTGACGTCGGGGACCTCGCGCTGCTCCGGGCCGGTGGAGACGTTGATGGTGATCTCCTCGCCCGCTTCGACCGACGAGTCGGCGCTGGGGTCGGTGCCGATCACGTGGTCGGGAGGCACCGTGGAGTCCGGGCGTTGTTGGGTCCTGGTCTTGAAGCCGCGGTTCTGCAGCTCGGCGATCGCGTCCGCCGACGGCTGACCGCTGACGTCGGGCACTTCGACGCTGCGGGTGGTTCCGCCGAACATGTTGATCGCGACGGTGACCACGACCGTGAGGACGGCCAGCACCGCGACCGCTGCCAGCCACCGGGCGACCGAGCCGCGACGGTCGCGGTCGGAGTCGTCGGGGGCCGGCACCGGTGGCATCGGGTCGATCGGCTCGGTGCGCTCGTGGCCCGTCGGCGCCGACAGCAGCGAGCTGCGTTCGGCGTCGGTGAACACCTTGGGCGCTTCCGGTTGTTCGCCGCTATGCACCCGGACCAGATCGGCACGCATCTCGGCCGCGGTCTGATACCGGTTGTCGGGGTTTTTGGCCAACGACTTGAGCACCACCGCGTCCAGTTCGGGGCCGATCGCGGGATTGCGCTGCGACGGCGGTACCGGATCCTCACGGACGTGCTGGTAGGCCACCGCCACGGGCGAGTCACCGATGAAAGGTGGCTCCCCGGTGAGGATTTCGTAGAGCACGCAGCCCAGCGAGTAGACGTCGGAGCGGGCGTCGACCTTTTCGCCGCGGGCCTGTTCGGGCGAGAGGTACTGCGCGGTGCCGATCACCGCTGCGGTCTGGGTGACGCTGTTGGCGTCGGCCAGTGCCCGGGCGATGCCGAAGTCCATCACCTTCACCGCACCGGTCTTGCTGATCATGATGTTGGCCGGTTTGACGTCGCGGTGGATGATGCCGTGCTGATGGCTGAAGTTCAGCGCCTGGCAGGCGTCGGCGATCACCTCGATCGCTCGCCGCGCCTCCATCGGGCCGTCGTTGTGGACGATGTCGCGCAGCGTCACGCCGTCGACGTACTCCATGACGATGTAGGGCAGCGGGCCTTGAGGGGTCTCGGCCTCGCCGGTGTCGTAGACCGCGACGATGGCCGGGTGGTTGAGCGCCGCGGCGTTCTGGGCCTCGCGACGGAACCTCAGATAGAAGCTCGGGTCGCGGGCGAGGTCGGCGCGCAGCACCTTGATCGCGACGTCGCGGTGCAGCCGTACGTCGCGCGCGAGGTGGACCTCGGACATGCCGCCGAAGCCGAGGATCTCGCCGAGCTCATAGCGGTCGGACAGGTGTTGCGGGGTCGTCATTGCAATGTCTGTTCTGGAGCCGAATACCGCTGGTAGGGCTCCTGTGCCGGGGCTGACGGCGATACCAGCGGCATTGCCGGTGACGCCATCGCCTGCGGTGTGGTTACCCCTGATTGTCCATCACCACCGCCATCGCTTTCGCGGACGGTCCGGTCCGGAAGCGCCTCCGGTGCCGCGAAGGGGGTGGTCTCGGTGATCGTGTTGGTGATCGTCGGCGGCGGGGTTTGCCGGTCCTGGCGGTCCTGGGCGTTGAGCACGATCAGGATCGCGATGATGATCGCCAACGCTCCCAACACGCCCGCGGCCCACAACAGCGCGCGCTGGCCGGAGGAGAACGTCCGCCGCGGCGGGGGAGGCCGATGGCTGCCCGTCGCCGAGCGCTGGCGGGCGGCGGTGGCCGGGGCGCGCCCGGTCATATCGGCGGCGGCGCGGGCCTGCGTGGCCGACGGCACGGCGGTGGGCGCGGCCCGTCCGATGGAGGGCGCGGCGTTCGGCCGCGGTGGGCGCCGTCCGGAGCGCACCGCCGCCACCGCGTCGGCGAACGCACCACCGGAGCGGTAGCGCATGCCGGGGTTCTTGACGAGCGTGATCTCGATCAGCTCACGCACGTTGGGCGGCAGGTCGGCGGGAAGCGGGGGCGGCGTCTCCTTGATGTGCTTCATCGCCACCGTCAGCGCACCGTCACCGGTGAACGGCCGCTTACCCGAAACCGATTCGTAGCCAACGACTCCCAGCGCGTAGACATCGCTGGCCGCGGTGGCATCGTGGCCCAGCGCCTGCTCGGGGGCGATGTACTGGGCGGTGCCCATCACCATGCCGGTCTGCGTGACGGGTGCGGCGTCGACGGCCTTGGCGATGCCGAAGTCGGTGAGCTTGACCTGGCCCGTCGGCGTGATCAAGATGTTGCCCGGCTTCACGTCGCGGTGCACCAAACCCGCGGTGTGGGCGACCTGCAGGGCCCGGCCCGTCTGCTCGAGCATGTCGAGCGCATGGCGCAGCGACAACCTGCCGGTCCGTTTGAGCACCGAGTTCAGCGGTTCACCGTTGACGAGCTCCATCACCAGGTAGGCGGTGCGCCCCTCGCCGTCCATATCGGTCTCGCCGTAGTCGTACACGCTGGCGATGCCGGGATGGTTGAGCATGGCGACGGTGCGGGCCTCGGCGCGGAACCGTTCGACGAACTCGGGGTCGGTGGAGTACTCGGCCTTGAGCACCTTCACCGCGACGCTGCGGCCCAGCCGCGAGTCCACGGCCTCCCAGACCTGTCCCATGCCGCCGGTGGCAATCAACCGCTTCAACCGGTAGCGCCCCGACAGTGTCACTCCTACGCGAGCCGTCATACGGCCCCCTGGTCACATGCCGCGCAGACGGCCTGCTGCCGGGCTGTCATGAGCCCTCCCGCAGGGCCGCGGCGATCGTGGCCCGGCCGATCGGAGCGGCCAGCGCGCCGCCGGTCGCCGACAGCCGGTTACCGCCGTTCTCGACCAGAACCGCGACCGCCACCTTGGGGGCCTGGGCCGGGGCGAAGGCGATGTACCAGGCATGCGGAGGGGTGTTGCGTGGATCGGTACCGTGCTCCGCTGTGCCGGTCTTGGATGCGATCTGCACGCCGGCGATGGCTCCCTTCTGCTGAGTCACCTGCTCGGCGGCGACCATCAAGTCCGTAAGTGTATCGGCGACCTGCTCCGACACCGCCCGGCGCTGCTCCTGCGGCGCCGTCGTGGCGATGTTCGCGAGGTCCGGTCCCTTCAGGTTATCGACCAGGTACGGCTTCATCGCCACTCCTTTGTTGGCGACGGCCGCGGCGATCTGGGCGTTCTGCAGGGGTGTGAGCGCGACGTCCTTCTGCCCGATGCTCGACATGCCCAGGGCGGCGGCGTCGGGGATGGGACCGACGCGGGACTCGACCACCTGCAGCGGGATCGTCGGCGCCGGTGCGTCGAGCCCGAACCCGCGCGCCGTCGAACGCAGCGCGTCAGCGCCGGTGTCGATCCCCAGTTCGACGAACGCGGTGTTGCAGGACCGGGCGAACGCCTCCCGCAGCGACGTGGTGGGCCCGCCGCCGCAGGCCGAGCCGCCGAAGTTCTCCAGCGTTGCGGTGCTGTCCGGCAACGGAATTCGCGGTTCCGCGGTGAGCTGCGTGTTCACCGTCGCACCGCGCTGCAGCGCCGCCGCGGTGGTGATCACCTTGAACGTCGACCCCGGCGGGTAGGTCTCGGAGATCGCCCGGTTCAGCAGCGGCGATTCGGCGTCGTCACGCAGGCGCTGCCACGCCTCGGTCTGGGCGGCCATGTCGTGGGTGGCCAGCAGATTCGGGTCGTAGGACGGCGACGACACCATCGCCAGGATCTTGCCGGTCGACGGCTCGATGGCCACCACCGAACCCTTGCACGGACCGTCGCAGCCCTCTTCCATCGCGTCCCAGGCCGCCTGCTGCACCTGCGGCTTGATCGTGGTGTCGACGTTTCCGCCGCGCGGATCGCGGCCGGTGAAGAAGTCGGCGAGTCTGCGGCCGAACAGGCGCTCGTCAGAGCCGTTGAGGATGGAGTCCTCGGCGCGTTCCAGCCCGCTGCTCGAGTACTGCAGCGAGTAGAAGCCGGTGACCGGGGCGTAGGCCAGCGGATTGGGATACACCCGCAGGAAGCGGAACCGGCCGTTGGTGGACACCGAATACGCCAGCAGCTGGCCGCCCGCGGAGATCTGCCCGCGCTGCCGGGAGTACTCGTCGAGCAGCACCCGCTGGTTGCGCGGATCCGAGCGCAACCCGTCGGCCGTCAAGACCTGCGTCAGCGTGGCATTGCCCAACAACAGCACGATCAAGGCCATGACCGTGACGGCGATGCGGCGCAGCGAGGTGTTCATACTTTTTCGATCACCTCGGTGCTGGCCGCCGCGATCGGGGTGGGTGTCTGTGGTCCGGCGATGATCGGGCGCCGCGCGGCGTGCGAGATGCGCACCAGGATTGCCAGCAGCACGTAGTTGGCCAGCAGCGACGAGCCGCCGTAGGACAGCCACGGCGTGGTCAGGCCGGTCAGCGGAATGAGTTTGGTGACACCGCCGACGACGATGAACAGCTGCAGCGCGAGCGTCGAGGCCAGGCCCGCGGCGAGAAGCTTTCCGAAGCTGTCCCGCACGGCGATCGCGGTGCGCAGACCGCGGATGATCACGATGGTGTAGAGCATGAGCACCGCGGCCAGCCCGACCAGACCGAGTTCCTCACCGACCGCGGCGATGATGAAGTCGGTCGACGCGGCGGGAACCGTGCCGGGCTGACCGTTGCCGAGGCCGGTGCCGAAGATGCCCCCGGTGGCGAAGCTGAACAACGACTGCACCATCTGGTAGCCCGCGCCGTCGGGATCGGCGAACGGGTCGAGCCACGTCTGCACCCGCACCTGCACGTGGTCGAAAAGGTGATATGCCACAACGCTTCCCGCGGCGAACAAGGCCAGCCCGATGACGACCCAGCTGAGCCGGTCGGTCGCCGCGTAGACCAGCACCAGAAACGACGCGTACAGCAGCAGCGAAGTGCCGAGGTCCTTCTCGAAAATCATCACGCCGACCGAGGCGATCCACGCGGCCAGCAGTGGCGCGAGGTCACGGGGCCGGGGCAGATCCATGCCGAGGACGTGTTTTCCGGCGCTGGTGAACACACTGCGCTTGGAAACCAGGACCGCGGCGAAGAAGATCAGCAACAGAATCTTGGAGAACTCGGCGGGCTGAATCGAGAAGCCCGGCAACCTGATCCAGATCTTGGCGCCGTTCTGTTCGGACAACGCGCGCGGCAGCACGGCGGGGATGGCCAGCAGGACCAGGCCGCTGAGCCCGCACACGTAGCCGTAGCGGGCCAGCAGGCGGTGGTCACGAAGAAAGATCACGATGAGCGAGAACCCGACGACGCCGAGCAGGGTCCACAGCATCTGCTGGTTCGCCGTGCCGCCGAGGCCGTCCTGGTACAGTTCGCCCGCGGCAAGGTCGAGGCGGTGAATCATCACCAGCCCCAAGCCGTTCAGCAGCGCGACGACCGGCAGCAAGAGCGGATCGGCGTACGGGGCGAAGCGTCGTATCGCAAGGTGTGCACCGCTGAAGAGCGCCATGTACGCGACGGTGTAGCGCGCGAGATCCCAATGCAGTCCCTGTTCCTGGTTCGCCTCGACGAGCAGGAGCGCAAGGGTGGTGATGACGGTGGCGAAACCCAGCAGGAGCAGTTCGGCGTTGCGCCGGTTGGGAAGTGGAGGCGCGACGGAGACGGCGGACTGCGGTTGGGTCGTCATGAGACTTCCCGGCAGTTGACTCCCGGCTCGGGTGGCGGAGGCGGCAGCGCGGTGACGGTCGGGGGTGGCGGCGGTTTGGGAGTCGGCGACTCCGGAGATTCGGGCGGCGGCGGTGTGCCCGGTTCGGCCCGCGGAGACTCCGGCGCAGGCGGCGGTTTCGGTGTCGGAGGCGGCGGCGTCACCGTTCGGGGGGTCTCGGGTGCCGGCGTGCCATCCTCACCACGAGGGGGCGGATTGTTCGGCAGGCCAGGTGAATTCGGCGGCCCCGGACTGTGCGGCGCAGTCGTGCGCGGCGCCGGTGGTGGCGGCGGCGTGCAGATCGGCAGCAGAGAATCGCGCGCCAACTGGTTGATCTGGGTGATCGCCTGATCCTCCGACCCGGTCGGCAGACCGGAGATGACCTGCCGCTGTTCGGACGGTTTGAGGTCGCTGACCCGAAATGGCTGACAGTCGCGCGGTTCCTGGCCGGGACTGATGAGGGTCAGCCCGTTGCGTTCGGTCAGGCAGCCCTTTCGGTACGGCTCCTGCAGCGGATAGCCGAGGATCGATCCGGGCACACCTCGCATGATCGAGACGACGTCGTCATGGGCGGTGACGTAGAAGTTGCTGCGGATGATCTCGCGACCGACGGCCAGTCCGGCCAGAACGACCAGTACCACGAGGGCGGCGGCGATGAACATTCGCCGCCGCGACTTGGGCGGTCGCGGCGGTTCCTCCGGTTCCGGTAGCGCGCGCTTGGCTTCGTTGCGTCGCGGGTTGAACGCCGACGCGCGACCGGCCGCGGTGTTGGGTGGTGGTTGGTCATCATCACCCGATACCGCACCGGCGATGATCGGCTGGGTCTGCCCGTAGTCGTAGGCGTTGTTGTCGATGACATCGGCCACCACGACGGTGACGTTGTCGGGACCGCCGCCGCGCAGCGCCAATTCGATGAGCCGGTCGGCACTTTCGGCGACATCGGAGATCTGCAGTGCTTCGAGGATGGTCTCGTGGCTGACCGGGTCAGACAGGCCGTCGGAGCACAGCAGATAGCGGTCGCCTGCGCGCGCCTCCCGCATGATGAGCGTGGGCTCGACCTCGTGGCCGGTCAGCGCGCGCATGATCAACGACCGCTGCGGATGGCTGTGCGCCTCCTCGGCGGTGATGCGGCCCTCGTCGACGAGCGTCTGGACGAACGTGTCGTCTTTGGTGATCTGGGTGAGCTCCCCGTCGCGCAGCATGTAGCCGCGCGAGTCACCGATGTGCACCAAGCCAAGCCGGTTGCCCGCGAACAGGATTGCGGTCAACGTGGTGCCCATGCCCTCGAGTTCGGGGTCGGCCTCCACGTGCGCGGCGATCGCGGAGTTGCCCTCGCGCACCGCGGCGTCGAGCTTGCTCAGCAGGTCGCCGCCGGGTTCGTCATCGTCGAGGTGGGCCAGGGCGGCGATCACCAGCTGAGAGGCCACTTCGCCGGCGGCGTGCCCACCCATACCGTCGGCCAGCGCCAGCAGGCGGGCGCCGGCGTACACCGAATCCTCGTTGTTCGCCCGAACCAGGCCGCGGTCGCTGCGCGCGGCATATCGAAGCACCAGGGTCACGGGCGCAGCTCGATTACCGTCTTGCCGATCCGAACCGGCGTGCCTATCGGAACGCGTACCGCCGTCGTCACCTTCGCCCTGTCGAGGTATGTGCCGTTGGTCGATCCTAGGTCCTCGACGTACCATTCCGAACCTCGAGGCGACAGCCTCGCGTGGCGCGTCGAGGCGTAGTCGTCGGTCAGGACCAACGTCGAGTCGTCGGCCCGCCCGATCAGGACCGGCTGACTGCCGAGAGTGATGCGGGTGCCGGCCAGCGCACCCTCGATGACAACCAGATGACGGGCCACGTTACGGCGGGCACGGTTGGGTAGCAGCGAGGCGCGCAGCGGCAGCCCGCGCCGCACCATGACGGCGCCGGTGGGGGCGTAGAGATCCGTCCGCAGGATTCGCAGCACCGACCAGATGAACAGCCATAGCAGCAACAGGAATCCGACGCGCGTCAGTTGCAGTACCAACCCCTGCATCTGACGTCCTCTCCGTCTCCATCCCGTTCAGCCGCCTCGGCACCGCAGCCAGCCTCGGCACCGTCACGATACTTGGACGGTTACCGACATGAGGGGGAAGCGACAGCTTCTCCGCCCCGGCGGGCGCTCAGTGCACGCGGACGATGATCTCGGAGTGGCCCAGCCGGATCACGTCGCCGTCCGCGAGCTGCCACTCCTGGACGGGCGCGTTGTTGACGGTGGTCCCGTTGGTGGAGTTCAGGTCGGACAACAGCGCGACCTGACCGTCCCAACGGATCTCCAGATGCCGCCGGGACACTCCGGTGTCGGGCAGCCGGAACTGTGCGTCCTGGCCACGGCCGATCACGTTGGTGCCCTCGCGCAGCTGATAGGTGCGACCACTGCCGTCGTCGAGCTGCAGCGTGACGGTCGCGGCACCCGTGCCGTAGTCGGCCTGGCCGTAGCCGCCGTAGCCGGCCGGCTGACCGTAGTCGTAGCCGCCGCCTGCGGGCTCGGAGTAGCCCGGTTCGGCGTAGCCGCCTGCGGGGGCGTCGCCGTAGCGGCCGTAGTCCGGCGGAGCGCCGTAGCCCTGGTCCTGCCGCCCGTACGGCTGTCCGCCGTAGCCGCCGTGGTCGGGATAGCCACCCTGGTCCGGGTAGCCGCCCTGATCCGGATAGGCGGGACGGCCGTAGCCGCCCTCCTCGTGGCGGCCGGGAGCCGGGGGACGCCCGTAGTCGTAGTCGGGCCCGGGTGCGCCGTAGCCGGGCTGGCCGCCCTGCGGGGGACCGTAGCCACCCGGGGCCTGGCGGTAACCCTGGTCCGGGTAGCCGCCCTGCGGCGGCGGGCCGTAACCGGCGGGCGGGCGCTGCTCGTATGACGGCGGCGGGTAGCCCTGGTCGGGGTAGCCGCCCTGGTCGGGGTAGCCACCTTGGTCCGGGTAGCCGCCCTGGTCGGGGTAGCCGCCCTGGTCGGGGTAGCCGCCCTGGCGCGGGGCGTAGGGATCGCCCTGCGGCGGGTAGCCGCCCTGCTCGGGCGGGGGATAGGGGCCACGGTCGTCCGGGCGGCCGTAGCGATCGTCTTGGGGACGGTCTTGCGGACGGTCTTGCGGACGGTCGTAGTACTCGTCGGCGGGCCTCCCCGGCCCCTGGCCGCCGCGGTAGGTCGGGTTGTCGCTCATCGGTGGTACTCCTGATTCTGCGCTGGACGCACGTACATGGTGTGGTGGTGCGGGTTCGCCAGTGGTCGTGTCGGGATTGACCGCTCCACGCGCGCGAAACTGTCCGGTGTGCAGGGTGGGTGATTGTTCGAACCTGACGACCACATCACCATACGTTTGCCACCCCTGCTCACGGATGTATCCCTCCAAGTGCTTGGCAAAAGTCGCTGACGTGAGGTCTGGGTCGGCGCTCACCTTCTGATAGTCAGGCACACTGAGGGTAATGACGTAGTCGTTTGGTGCCAAAACCTGACCGCCGAGCACTTCGCGTCCGCCGGTGTCGGCCTCCCGCCGAAGCATCGCCTCGACCTCCTGCGGGACGATCGAACCGCCGAACACCCGGGCGAAGGCATCGCCGACCGTTGACTCGAGCTTGCGCTCGAAGCGGTCGACTAGACCCATGTCACCGCCCGCCTCACTCGGTTGTCGTCCGTCGGCCCTGCTCACCGCGACGGGAGCCAGCGTGTCGCCTGGCCACATTGTTCATGTGCATGGTATCGGCCGAGCGCTGGACAGCGGGACCAACAGAACTCTGAGAATCGAATCACCGCAGTTCAGCGCCCTCGATCACGATCGACCGAACGTACCAGGGGGCCAGCCGGTACGGTTGGGGAGCCGGGTGTTGTGCGTGATAGGCTCCCCCGGTCGTTGGGGCGAGTGGCGGAATGGCAGACGCGCTGGCTTCAGGTGCCAGTGTCCTTCGGGACGTGGGGGTTCAAGTCCCCCTTCGCCCACAAGCAAGAGCGGTTCTACGAACTGCGACGCATGAGGTCACGAACCAGAAATGGTTCGTGACCTTTGCGTTTGGTGGGTGTGCGCGGCCGGGGTGCGACTTCCTATCAAATCCGGGGTGTTGTCGCGCAGATCCCCATAATCGGTGAAGCGCGCCTGATCGACCAGGGTCGGGCCGAGGCTTCAAAGGGGTTGTAGGGGCGTGGCGAAGAAGCTCATCACCCATGTCACGCGCCGCAAGGTCTTCGACACCATCAGCCTGTCGAAGGTGTTGTGGGAGGGAAGGTTGGAAGAACCGGACTTCTTGGCGCGAATCTATGACTTGGATTCGATGCCAAGCACGGATTCGAGATATAAGTCCGCCGCCGGTGACATTTGGCAGCATCGCGTCAACAACCCTCAAGACTGGCCGGACGACTGGATATTCACCGACAGCCGCTTCGGGTTGCAATACGGCGATGATGAACTCGTCCTGCGATTCCTCGCGGAGACGCTGCACCCGGTCGTCAGACCTGATGAAGAGGAAGCTGCCGAACTCCTCAAGTCATTCAACGAAGCACTGGCGCGGGACGGCTACGAGCTCTACCCGGCTGACTGGATCAGTGGCCATGCCGTCTACGGATGGCGTCGCCGGGAGTCGTTTCATGGCACAACCCCTGAACTTCGGCTCCGTGAACGTGAGCTTCTGACCGATCCGGAGGTGCTCGAAGAGCATCTTGTCCGCATTCGTGACAGCCTGGCCTCGGATCCGGCCGCGGCGATTTCGTCGTCGAAGAATTTGGTAGAGAGCCTCTTCAGGATCATTCTTGATCGCTCAGGCGTGGCGTACGGGCAGCGGGAAGACATCCCTCAGCTCTACCGGCACGTTGCCGATCTGCTTGAGCTGAAAGCGGATTCGGTTCCTGAGAGCGCGAAGGGTAGCGAGTCTGCGCAGCAGATCTTGCGGACTTTGGTCACTACAATTCAGTCGTTGGCCGAGTTGCGCAACGAGCTAGGAATAGGCCACGGGCAGTCGAAACGCAGCGTGGCGCTGACGAGGCACGCGCGATTGGCGCTGAACGCAACAGTGACTGTCGCAGAGTTTGTACTGGACACGTGGCAAGCGCGAGTCGCCTCGGGAAGACTAACGCCAAGGTGATAGGGCGGATCGATGAGGGCGAGCGGGCTGGAGAACCACACCCCCGCACATTCTTCTGATAGGCGAGCAACCAGGAAGCCGGGAGTTTGACCGCAGGCAAATGTCAGCTCCGGTTGAATCCTGAGCAGCCTGCTGCGGTTGAAAAGTGAGCAGGTTTACGGGGTTGAGTCTGCCTCACGGTCGGCTTCGACGGAGGGCAGTGTGTCGATTCGCGGTGTGTTTGATGCGGTAGCTGGCGCCTTTGAGAGCGATGACGTCGGCGTGGTGCACGATCCGGTCGATCATGGCTGAGGCGATTCGTGGCTTCTCCGAAAACCTGCCCCCACCTGGAGAACGGCAGGTTAGAGGTCAGGACGATCGAGGATTTCTCGTAGCGGGTGGAGACCAGTTGGAAGAACAGGTTGGCCGCTTCGGTGTCGAACGGGATGTATCCGACTTCGTCGATGACGATCAGCCCGTAGCGGGATATCTTGCGCAGTTCGGCATCGAGGCGGTTGGTGCGATGCGCTTCTGCCAGCCGGGTGATCCAGCCAGTGGCCGGGCAATGCGACCCGGTGCCCGGCGTGGGCGGCAGCGATCGCCAGCGCGGTCGCCAGATGGGTCTTGCCGGTGCCTGGAGGCCCGAGCAGCACGATGTTGCGGGCTTCAGCCAGCCAGCCCCCGGCCTCTAAGCCCGCGATCTGAGCGCGGTCGACTGCTGGTTGAGCGGTGAAGTCGAAATCGGTGATCGTCTTGATTGCCGGGAATCCTGCATATCGGACGCGTTGGCGGGCACCAGATTCAGCGCGGGCATTGGACTCCACGGCCAACACCGCCCCGAGGTAGTCCTCCAACGACCAGTTCGCGGCCCGGCCCTGCTCGGCGAGCCGCTGGTAGTGCGCCGCGATCCGCGGCGCCTTCAACAGCCGGGCCTGGTGGGCGATCAGCTTGTCCGCCTCACCAGGAGCCGGCGCCGTGCGTTTGGTGGTGGGCATCAGGCCACCTCCCCGGTCCCGAAGACCGTGTCATAGGCGCTCAGGTCGTCCACCTCAACATCGACCTCGAGGTGGCGGCCGGCCGTGGGCCGGGTGCGGTACTGCTCACGCAACACCGCCGCAGCCGCCACATGCGCCGGATCAGAGACCAACCCCAACGGTGTGATGCAAAGCGGCGACCCACCGACTTGGGTGTAAGCCTGCCGACCTCACCGAAATTGGTTCGGCGATTCGAGGGCAGATCACGCGACGGGCGTCGGGGCCGCAAGGTCGGCTTGGCGAAGCCGGCAGTCTGATTTCGCGGACAGGATCGTGTTGGCCTTGGTGCCGAACTCGATCTCAATGCCGTCGGTGCTCCCGAACATGACGTCGCGATCGCCCGGATTGTCAACGAGGGTGGTCATGTCGGATGCGCCGAGGCGCGCGGCCCCATCCTTGATGATCGCCAGCGCGGGCGCCCACTTGTCATCCGGCACCGGCCCGGCGAACACGATGTAGACATACACCTGAACGGCGGACGTGCTGGCGTAGGCGCCACCGCAGCCACGCCAGCTGTCTTCCTTGATTTGCCACGTCAGGCCGGGCACGAGCGCGGCGACACGGTCGGCCATGTCGTGCATCGCCCTTCGGTACTGCTCTTGGGCCGCTTCAAACGGTGGCTTGGAACGAAGCGCGGCTTCTGGATCGCTCGTGGGTGACGTGCTCATACCACCGTCCTCCTGGCCGGCCTTCGACTGCTCGACGCAGCCCACCGTGATGAGTAATCCGATAAGGGTCAGCGCGATGATTCGCACGACGCGTGTCGCCACGTTCAGCCTCCCGGTGTCGCTCGCGGCAGCGGTACCTGGCCGCCCGGTGGAATCAGAGGGACCGCGGGCGGTAGTGGCGCGAACACTAGCTGGCTGTCCGGTAGTCCGGCCACAACCGCCGCGAGGTTGTAGCCGGACATCCGCAGGTCGCCGTCATCGTCCGCCCGGGGATAGTCGGCGTGGCTCTGCACCCCTTCACGGAAGACGCCGCTGGCATCGAAGCCCGCCTGTGACGACAGCTCAGGGAAGATGCCGGCGTAGGGGTCGGCACCCCACCCATGGAGCGGAGCCGTCGGAGCGACAAACGTGGTGATCGGATCATCTGGCGCTCGCATCACATAGGCGTTGTCGGCGCCGAGGCCTAGTTGATCGGGATTGGTAAGTCCCAGCCCGGGCGAGCCGTAAAAGACGACATCGTCCACGGGGTGCAATCCTTGCGCGTGTAGGTCCTGCAGGGCCAGAGACGATGTCAGCGAGCCGTATGAGTGGCTGAGCAGCGTCACGTGTGCATCCGGATTGTTGGCCCGGACCTCTTGCAGATACGAGGACAATCCGGCCGCACCCGCATGGGCTTGGTTGTCCGTCATTGTGGTCCAGAGGTCGGCCGGGCTCTTGGTGTTGAGGGGGTTGGGCGGTGCGTCGTACCCCAGCCATGCGATTGCCGTGACCGAACCAGACGTCCCCACTCGGTCGAGCTGGCGCTGGGCTGTGTCGCGCAGATTGCCTGCCTCGGTGACCATGTCGGGCAGGCTGCCGGTTGTGGTGCCGACGCCGGGCACCGACACCGACACGTTCTTGGCCGTGTCCGGATTACCGACCGCGACGGCGGCCAGCACCGGCTTGCCCGTGCCCGTTCGCGGGTCAAACATCGTCAGATAGGTTTCGGGCGCCTTGCCGAGCGCGTCATGCACGGCGTCCAGGTCACCGAGGTACCTCTTGGCGTCGGTCAGCTCCTTGCCGAGATTTTCCAGCTCGCTCATGGTGGCCGGGCTGTGGTCACCGGTCGTGTAGGCCTGAGCAGCCAACTGGTCGTAGCGGCTCTGCAATTGACCGACGTGGGCTCGGGCGCTCACTCGTTCAGCGTTGAGGCGCCGCTCGTTGGCGTCACTGGTGACTTGGGTCGGTGTGAGGCCGGCCGGCCCCACCGGTGGCCCGGCCTCGTGGGGAATCGGCTCGGCGCCGGTGGCCATACTGATCGCACGGGCCAGTTCGTCGTCGACTTGACGGGCATCGGCCAGGATCGCCGTGAGCTCCGCTTGGAGTTGCTCGGTCTTGAGCAAGACCTCCATCGGGTTATCGCCGGCGTTCGGCCCCGGCACGACTGTGTTCGTCAGGGGATCGATCTCCATGCCGAGCCGCGAGGCTTCAGCGCGCAGGTTGACCAACCGGTGCTTCACCGACTCGATGCCACCTGCGGCTTGGTCGGCCGCCCGCGCGACCGCTAACGCTTCGTTGCCGTGGATATCGAGATCCTTGCGCAGTTCTTCGTTTGCGTTCTTCGCCGCTTCGGCGGCGTCACCGCCCCACGTCCCGAAGGCGGGCAGCGTGGCGATGCCATCACGCGCCTCGAAGGTGGCCTCGGCCCGACTGCGCGCAGCGTTGAACACCTCGCGGACATCTCCCGCGTCCCAGCGATCAACGTCGGCGATCGAAACCGTCACGACAGCTGACCGTCAGAGCCCGAGGTCAAGGGCGGTCATCTGATCGCCTGCCGCCTTGAGGTTCTCCGCGTTCTGCCCATCTGTCTGTTCGTAGACCGCCGCGCCGGCACGTAACGCATGACCGTGGTCGACGAGGCGGCCAAAAAGGGCGGTCGAATCCGCCTGCCACTTGGCGACGGCTGCACTGAGCGCCACATTCGCCGCAGGGGGCACGCCCTTCTGCGCGCCCTCGATACGACTCGTTGCAGTGCCGTGCGTCAGCCACATGCCATCAGCGTGAGCATCCACCGTGGACGCGGACACCATCAGATCTTCGGGAGCGACCCGGACCGTATTCGACACAGACACTCCTCACGCGTCGAACGAACCAGCTAACTCAGATTACCGCGCCCGCGAGCGCGCTATGTGCGAGCAAATCGGTGCAGATCCATGGCGCACGACGTCGACCGGAAGGGGGTTGATGGCCGATGAGGATTTCTTTGGCTCGTCTCATTTGTATGACGTCCCGCCTCGGCATCGGCACGCCTGAATCTCTGGCCGACCCGGCGCAGGTAACTTTTCCAGGCATGCGGAACGCGATCCTTGCGCTCATCTCTGTCGTCGCGCTGCTCGCCACGGCGTGCACATCGACCGTCGAGGGATCCGCGGTGAGGGCGACCGGTGGGCCCGTGTTGGATTTCGACCGGTTGGACCCGGGCCGGTACCCAACGGCACCGCGGGATCCGCTCGGCGTCGCAGGCGATCCGATGCTCGGCGTGGTGCTCGAGGGCCAGCGACTGGCCAACAACGTCGTCGGGCCGTGGGAGGTCGACGAGGCGCTGACGGAATGGTTCGGCTTGGGCGCAATGGTGCTGCCCCGCGCCGAGGCGCTGGCCATGATCGGCCCGATGAACGTCGCCGCAGCGGCCGCCCGGCACGACTTCGTCACCGGCTTCGCCACGACGCGGACCGAGAAGAACAAGCAGATACTGCTCAACGCGGTGCTGCGCTTCGGCGACGATCGCGCTGCCCAGGCCGCGGCCGACGACATGGCCGACGCGGTATCGCAGCCGCAGGGCACCGACGGGCCGACGCCGAAGCTCGAGATTCCCGGCCACCCCGAGGCGCGCGCCAGCAGTCACACCGGGACCGACCGCAACATCGGGAAATTCGGTGCGGTGCGGTCGTTCACCGCGCACGGGTCCTATGTGTTGATGCAGCTTGCCCAGGCGACCGCCGGCATCGACGCCGCCACCCGGCTGGTGACCGAGACCCTGGACCTGCAGGGGCCGGAGATCGACAAGTTCCGCGCCACCGACCCGAGCGAGTTGGTCGACATCGCGATCGATCCCACCGGCCTGTTGGCCCGCGCGCTTCCGCTCGACGGCCGCGACCCGACGTTCACCAAGGGCGGGACCTACGAACGGCGGGGTGCGCTGCACTTCCAGTCCGATCCCGTGCGGTCGGCCAAGCTCTTCTCCGACACCGGCGTGAATCTGGTCGCGATGGCGGGCACGACCGTCTACGAGGCCGAGGACGTCGCGGGCGCCGCAGACGTGGTCGAGGAGTTCGCTGAGGAGGTGTCGGCGACGGCCAAGCCGGCCAACCCGGTGCCGGACATGCCCGGCAGCCGCTGCCTGCGCACGAACGAGGGCAGTTTCTACTGTCTGGCCACCGCCGACGAGTACACCATCGAGACCAGTGCCCCGACTCTGCTTGCGGCACAACAGATGACGGCCGCGCAGTACATCATGCTGATGAGCTAGCCGGTACACCGCCAAGCACCAGCGCCGCGAGTTCGTCGGCTGAACTCCATCCCGGTGACGGTCGTCGCCGCCGCGACCTGACAAGATCGGGCCGTGGGCAAGAACGAACGCGCGAAGATCGTCATGTCCGACGACGAGGTCGCCGAATTCATCGAACGCAGCCGCACCGCCACGATGGCGACCGTGCTTCCTGACGGGCGGCCGCACCTGGTCGCGATGTGGTACGCCGTGCTCGACGGTGAGATCTGGTTCGAGACGAAGGCCAAGTCGCAGAAGGCCGTCAACCTGCGACGCAACCCGACGGTCACCGTGATGGTCGAGGACGGCCACACCTACGACACGCTGCGCGGCGTGTCCATCGACGGCAGGGCCGAGATCGTCGACGACCCGGAAACCATTCTGCGCGTGGGTATCAGCGTGTGGGAGCGCTACACGGGACCCTATTCCGACGACATGCGCCCGTTCGTCGACCAGATGATGAAGAACCGCATCTGCGTGCGGGTGGTGCCGCTGCGCACCCGCAGCTGGGACCACCGCAAGCTCGGTATGCCCGAGATGCCGCTGGGTGGCAGCACGGCGCAGTACCTAGGTTGATTCCATGGACCCGAACAACAAGCCCAAGCAGCTGAACTCGCCTGTCGTCACGAAGATCATGAAGTACGCGGGCAAGGCCCACGTATGGGTGTATCGCCGCTCGGGCGGCAAGATCGGCGCGACGTGGCGGGTGGGCGCGGGTTTCAAGAAGCCGGTACCGACGCTGCTGCTCGAGCACATCGGGCGTAAATCGGGCAGACGGCTGGTGTCCCCGCTGGTGTACATCAACGACGGCGAGGACGTGATCGTCGTGGCGTCCCAGGGCGGCCGCGACACCGATCCGCAGTGGTACCGCAACCTGGTGGCCAACCCCGAGGCCCACATCGAGATCGGCTCGGACCGCCGGGCGGTGCGCGCCGTCACGGCCACGCCCGATCAAAAGGCGCGGTTGTGGCCGAAGCTGGTCGAGGCCTACGCGGACTTCGATACCTATCAATCGTGGGCCGACCGCGAAATTCCGGTGGTCATCCTGCAGCCGCGCTGACGACACGCCGACTGCGACCCATCTCACACCCCTGCAGCGTTCGACTCCCCCCACACGCCGGGTAGCCAACAGGACAGGTGCACCCCAGCGCCGACCGAAACCGTCAACGCTTAAGGGGCGAAAAATCTATGACTACCAAGAACACACTGATCGCGCAGTTGCGCACGATTCTTGACCTGACGCACACCGAGATCCAGGTCGCCGAGACCCGGATCGCGCAGGCCCGTACCGAGGCTGTCCGCCGCGAGCTGACTCAAAACGCCGAGAACGGCCGCATCCGTGCCGAGGCGATCGAGAAGGCGATTCGCGATCTGGGTGGCTTCCCTGACACCATCGGCCCGTTCCTGGGCCGCGCCGCCGCCGCGGTGAAGGCGCTCACTGAGCAGGCACAGCCGTTCGATGAGGCGCTGCTCGGCGACCTGGCGCTCGAGGATCAGCTGCTCGACCGTGCCCGCTACGTCAAGGCGCTCGCGGTCGCAGCCAAGGAGCCGGCCGTGCAGGATCTCGCCGACCGCCTGATCACCGCGCACTCGGCGACGGTGAACTGGCTGACCACGGTGCTGGCCGAGGATGCCCTCGGTGGCCCGGCCGCGCTGCAGCGCACCCCGCTGCAGGCTGCTGCGGGTACCGCGGTGAAACTGGTGAACCTGCCGGGGCAGTGGTCGGCACAGTCGGTTGAGCGGCTCGCGGAGCTGCTGCGTTCGGCCGGACCGGCCGTCGATGATCTGCGCGAGCGTGCCCAGCGCGCCAGCGAGATCACCCTCAAGGCGCTCGGGGCGTCGCGTGACGGTGCCCTGCGCAGCGCGGAGAAGGTCGTCCGCCGTGAGGGTGCCGACGACGCGGCCGATGCGCTGCACAAGGCGCGCGCCGAGAGCGGTGTCGTCGACGCCGACGAGCTGCCGATCGCCGGGTACGAGGATCTCAACCTCAGCGACGCGGTGGCCGCGGTGAAGGATCTCGACGATCCGTCCGACATCCGCACGATCATCGCCTACGAGGAGATGCACAAGAACCGCCAGCGGCTGGTGTCGGCAGCGCAGACGCGCCTGGCCGATATCGCGCAGGAGGTTGTCGGCATCAGCTGACCTTTTGGATGGCACCGGAAACACCCCGCGGGAAACCGCGGGGTGTTTCTTGTCGCAAGGGTTTTCGGTGGTGTTGCCGAATTCTGCGACCGGGCTGTGAATTGTCGACGATCGCGACCCTGCCGCAGAAGTCGACGCGGAAATTAGTGCGAGGCGCGGATCGCCGCGCTACATACGGGGCGGCGTGAAGCCGGGGTTCGCCAGCGCATTGGCCACGCCGCTACCGATGGGCCCGTACTCGTCGACGAGGGTCGCGGTGCCGGTCGCCACTCCGGCGTCGCTGAAGTGGGTCAGTGCGGCCAGCCCGAGATAGGGCCCCTTCGGCAGCCGCGACAGCGTCAGTGTGTAATCGGCGTTGATCCACTGCAGGCCGCTCGGCCCGAAGTGTGTCAACGAGCTGACCATGTCGCCGGCCATTGCGGCGCGGGTGAACGGCGTCAGGTCCACGCCCGCGACCAGCGGCCGAAAGTCGCGGACCCACAGGTGTTTCGGACCCGAGTGCTGCCAGTTCGCCAAGCCCTCGCCGGGTCCGGGTTCGCGCTCGTCCCTGCCGTAGGTCCACACCAACGTCGACAGTTCGCGGGGAATGGGATCGGGCGTCGGAGGCGGCGCAGGCATGGTGACCGGCGACGTCCAGATCTCGTCGGCGGGTTGTTCTCCGCGGCGGAGGAACAGCGCGGTCGCGCGCGCGACGGTCGTGTCGCCCTGCGTCATCAGCGCGTCGACCAGTTTCAGGCGGCGGCCTCGGCGGACGACGGAGGTCTCGACCCGAACCGCCGCCAGCGCGGCTGGGCGGAACAGGTCGACGGTCAGCCGGGCCGGCTGGAAGTCCGGGTCGCCGGCGTCGCGTTCGAGCACGTGACCGAGCAGACCGCCGGCGTAGTTGCCGCTGATCGTCTGTCCCCACGGACCCCGCGCCATCGGCGCGGGCACGAAGGCGTCACCGTCGGGGGTGAAGAACGCGGCCACCATCGCGAAGACGATAGCGGTTTAGTCGAACTAACGATTCTCCAGCCACTGCTCGACGTCGTCGGACACCGGATCGACGGCGTCGGCGAACTCATCGTGCTTCTCGACGTAGGACGCCACCATCTTGCAGACCGGCACGATGCGCAGCCCCTCATCGCGGGTCTTCTGCAGCGCCTCGCCGATCAGGATGGTCGCCAGGCCGCGACCCTCGAAATCGCTGTCCACCTCGGTATGGGTGAAGACTCGCTGACCGCCGCGGTCGGCGAACTCGGCGATTCCGACGCCCTTTCCGTCGACGGAGATGGTGTAGCGGTCGGCTTCGGCGGTGACCTCGGTGGGTGCGCCGGTTTTGTCGGTCGTCATGGTCTCTCTATACCCCCGGGTTGGGTCGCGGACGCAAGGTGACGTTGGGCAGCGGGGGAGCGGGCAACCGGGATACCCCGCCGCGGTAACCCTGCACCGCGCCGAACCGGTCGTCGCCGTCCTCCCACTGTTCGCGATAGGTCGCGATGTCGTCATGGCTGCGGCCGACGAAGTTCCACCACATGACCAGTTCTTCGGGAAAGGGCGGCCCGCCGAGCAGCACCAATCGGGCGGGCTCGCCGCCGCGGTTGGCCAGGTGCAACCTCTCGGCACCGGCCGCCTGGAACGCCAGGTCGGCGACCTCGAGCGCAGTGCCGTTGACCACTACGTCGCCTTGGTCGAGCAGCACCCCGTGCTCGAAAGCCGAATCGACCTCCAGCGTCACCTCCGCCCCGGGGTCGAGGTCGACCTGCGCGCCGAGCAGAGGGGTGAACGTGTCGACGGGGGAGCGCAGGCCTTCGAGTTCGCCGATGAACACCCGCAGCGTCGCGTCCCCGACTGCGCGCGGCACGGGGACGAAGTGTTCGAAGCCGCGCGCGGTGTCGCGCGCCTCGTCGGGAAGAGCCACCCACAACTGCACGCCGTGCAGGACCGAGGTGGCACTCGTCGACACCTCCGAGTGGCAGATGCCCGCTCCGGCCGTCATCAGGTTGAGCTCGCCGGGGCGCACCAGCGCGTGAACGCCGCCGCTGTCGCGGTGCTCGACCTCGCCGCGAAACAACCAACTGACGGTCTGCAGCCCGGTGTGCGGATGGGGCGGCACATCCATACCGGCACCGCCACGCACGTCGTGCGGGCCGTAGTGGTCGGCAAAGCACCACGCACCGATCAGCGATCGCTCCCGCTGCGGCAGCGTGCGCCGCACCCGGATCGCCCGCGGACCACCCAGCGGGACCTCCCGCGGATGCAGCACACCCGCGAACGGGACTGCCGCACAGGTGACTTCGGGCGGTGCCGGGTCGGTGTTGCTCATCAACCCACAGTAGGTCTAACCCGCACCCGTCATCGCCGAACGGATCACCTCGAAGTCAGCGTCACCGATCTTGAACACCCCGAAGCGGAACTTGTATCCCCACCGCGACTTGTCCTCGATGAAGTCCAAGTGCTCGATCAGCGGGCGGATGGGCGTTTCCGCGCAGTCGAGGAAATCGACGTTGCGTCGCCACCGCTCGGTGTCGGTTGACGCGTCGAGGTAGGGCTCGTCGTCGACGATCTGTCCGATCGCGGTGAACGCCTGCAGCGGTGGGCCGTCGGGGTAGACGGTGCGCGGGGAGTAGAAGACGATCCAATCGCCGCGGGCCATCCTGCGCAGCATCGTCGGCTTGCCGTGATTCGCTTGCGTGAAGCGGCCGCGTACGCCGAGTTCGACGTGGTCACGGCTCACTGTGTTGATCCAGTTCGTCATATCCGCACGCTAAGCGCGTCGGCCGACAGTTCTCGGCGTTGCGCGAAGTGCCTGTGGATAACTCGAGTCGACGTCGCGTGATTAGCATCGGACGCCGTGAGTGACGAGTCGGTGCGCGACGACCACGCCGAACTATTGCGACGCCGCGAACTCACCGAGGACGCGGCCCGCCCCGATGCCGTGACCAGGCGACACGAGGCGAACGCCAGGACCGCTCGGGAGAACATCGCCGACCTCGTCGACGCGGGCTCGTTCGTCGAGTACGGCCGGTTCGCGATCGCGGCGCAGCGCCACCGCCGCGACCTCGACGACCTGATCGCACGCACCCCCGCCGACGGTCTGGTCGCCGGGACGGCACGGATCAACGCCGACCTGTTCGGCGCCGAGCGCAGCGCGTGTGCGGTGCTGTCCTACGACTACACGGTGCTGGCCGGTACGCAGGGCGCGCTGGGCCACCGCAAGAAGGACCGGCTGTTCGAGCTGATCGAGCGGCTGCGGCTGCCGACGGTGTTCTTCGCCGAGGGCGGCGGCGGGCGGCCGGGCGACACCGACTATCCGGCGGTGTCGTCGCTCGATGCGCGCGCGTTCAAACTGTGGGCGGCGTTGTCGGGTGTGGTGCCGCGCATCGCCGTCGTCCATGGCCGCTGCTTCGCGGGCAACGCCGTCATCGCCGGGTGCGCGGATCTGATCGTGGCAACGGAGAACACGTCGATCGGCATGGGCGGACCCGCGATGATCGCCGGCGGCGGGCTCGGTGACGTGCCACCCGATGAGGTGGGCCCGATCAGCGTGCAGTCACCCAACGGTGTGGTCGACGTCGTCGTGGCCGACGAAGCGGAGGCGGTCGCGGTGACGAAGCGGCTGCTCGGCTACTTTCAAGGACCGACCGAGCCCGGACCGGTCGCCGACCAGACACGTTTGCGCACAATCGTTCCCGAGCGGGCCCGCCGCGCCTATCAGGTCGCGCCGATCGTCGAGACACTTGCCGACGAGGGCACGGTGACGTTCCTGCGGACGAAGTTCGCGCCGGAGATGGTGACGGCGCTGGCCCGCATCGACGGCCGCGCGGTCGGGATCATCGCGAACAACACGATGGTGATGGCGGGTGCGATCACGGCCGCCGCCGCCGACAAGGCGGCCCGCTTCCTGCAGCTGTGTGACGCGTTCGGGCTGCCCGTGCTCTCACTGGTCGACTGCCCGGGCTACATGGTGGGCCCGGCGGCCGAGTCGGAGGCGCTGGTGCGCCGCGCGTCGCGGATGCTGGTGGCCGGTGCGGCACTCGAGGTGCCGCTGCTCGCGGTGATTCTGCGGCGCGGGTACGGACTGGGCGCGCAGGCGATGACCGGCGGCAGCCTGCACGAGCCGGCGTTGACGGTGGCGTGGCCGGGGGCGCACCTGGGACCGATGGGCCTGGAGGGCGCGGTCCGGCTGGGTATGCGCAAGGAACTGGAAGCGATCGCCGACGAGGACGAGCGCGAGGAACGAGTCAGACAGGCGACGGCGGCCGCACAGGAAAACGCCAAGGCGCTCAACGCCGCTGCGCTCTTCGAGATCGACGACGTGATCGACCCGGCGGAAACCCGTGACGTGGTGATCAACGCGTTGACTGCGGCCACGGCGCACGCGCCGCGTCGTCAGGGCCGACGCTTCGTCGACACCTGGTAGAAGAAAAAGGACGGTGCCGCCTGCGCCTCTCGGCGATTGGTCGCTCGAAGCGACGATTCTGTTGGGGCCCGGGGCATGCCCGGCACCGTCGCATCCATCAACCAGCCGGTCCACAGAGATATTCCGGGCGATGGTCGAGGCCCGCCGCCGACCCCCCGATCGGCGGCGAGCCGACCGGTGATCAGGCCGATTCCGCGTAGAGCCGACGGTCGCGCACGGGGTGGCCGTGCTGTTCCGCCAGCGATCGCAGCTGCCGCAGAGCAAACGTGCGCCCACGCCCGGCCTCGGGCACGAAGATACCCGCCCACAGACCCTCGGCCCGCGGAAGCTCGCAGGCCTCCCGTGCGCAGAGCCAACGGCGAGGGCACGCGCGACAGATGGCCTTCGCCTGCTCGTCAGCCGATGTCGTCCACCGCTCCGGGTCCCGGGTGCAAGCACCGACGGGCGTCTCATCCCATTCAGTCGTGTTCATTCGTGATGCTCCTCTGCACTGTGTGCGGCCCGTCGGTCGCGATGGCGAAAACGTAGCGCATAAACCGTAGCGATGCAACGGTTTACTACGGACGCCCGTATGGCGGACGCGTCGAAATACGCCTTGAAGAGTAGATCTACCGGCTTCAGGGCCGCCAAAAGCCGTAGCACCGGCCGATACAGATCTGACTGAACTGGAGCGTCGACACATTTGGTGGCCGCCACGCCCCCTCAAGCCGTAGCGCGCAACATAACGACGGATACGATTACGGCGACTTCTCACCCCCGCCCTCGAGGACCCGCCGCGCCATGACCAATCCGGAGTCGACCGACGGATCGACCGAGGCGCTCGATGCGGGGATGGTGCGAGCGGGTGCGGCCGCCGCGGCTCGACGTCGTGAGCTCAACATCAGTCAGCGCAGCCTCGCAGCGGAGGGCATCATCAACGCCGGCGCCCTGATCGCGTTCGAGAAGGGGAGAAGCTGGCCGCGGGAGCGGACCCGAGCAAAGCTGGAAGAGGTGCTGCAGTGGCCACCCGGCACGATCGCCGGGCTCCGGCGGGGAGAGCCGGCCGGCGACCGCCCCGCGGCGGCGCCGCGCAGTGACGAGGTGCCGTTGATCGCCGAGGCGGTGATCACCGCCGCGAGGACCTTCGACTCGGCCATCGCGGCGCTACCCGCAGCCGAGGACCCGGAGTTCGGCGCGAAGGCGGCCAAGATCCTGGCCGACCTTCGTCAGCTGGAAGCCGTCGCGGCGCGGGCGGCGCGGATCAGCAGGGTGACCCCGCCCCTCATCAAGGCGTTGAGCGCCGTGCGGACGCGGTATGACGAGCTGATGTTGCGCGCGGCGCGATCCCCGGGCGCGACGTTGGGTCAGCGCCTCTACGCGGCGCGGCGCCGGGCGAACCTCACCATCGCCGAAACCGCCCAGGCGGCCGGGGTTTCCGATGACGACATTGCGCACGCCGAGGCAGAAGAGCAGGTGCCGGTGCAGGCTGTCGAGGCGATAGCCGCACTCGTCGACGAACTCGGTTGAGGCATCAGAATCAATAGCGCTCGCGGCTGCGGTCGTCGCTGGCGGGGAAGTGGTCGGCCAGCGCGGCGGCGATCTCGAGGAACCGCCGACGGGTCTTCGCGGACATCTCCGACGTCCCGTTGATGACGCCGCCCGGACGCAGGTGCCCGTCGAACGGCACCTCGATGACCGTCTGGCCCTGACCCGAAAACTGCTGGGCCAGAATCGAACGCGTGCGCTTGTCGGCGTGCCCGTCGGAGTCGTTGAGCACGATGACCGTGCGCTGAAGCAGCCTCGTCAGCCCGCGCGCAGCCAGCCAGTCCAGTGTCTGGCCGGCCACAGCGGCGCCGTCGACCCACGGTGAGGACACCACGACCATCGCGTCCAAGTCCCGAAGCACCTCCTGGGTGACCGGGGAGTCCATCGTCGAACTGCAGTCGATGATCGAGATCGTGAAGTAGCGATCCAGTCGAGACGTGGCTTCCCGGTAGATGGCCGGGTCGAGCACGCGGCGACGCGCGGGAGTGCCTTCACCGGCGAGCACGAACAGTCCGGCGGCGTTGTTTCCGACACGGCTGCGGACGTCGGCGAAGGTTTCCAGGTGCTGGTCGGAGGCCAGTTCCCAGTACGAGCCCTGGGCCTTGGGGTCGACCCGGCTGCCCAGCTTGCCGAACGCGGTATCCGCGTCGATCGCGACGACCCGGTCGTCCTGACGTATCTCGGCGAATACCGAGCCGATGCTGGCCGAGACGGTCGTCTTGCCGACCCCGCCCTTGCCCATAACGCCGATCTTGTAATGACCCCGCAGCGCGCCCCGGATCTTCGCTTCCAGCTCGGCCTGCCGGATCTCGTCCGGCCCCGGGCCGAGGTTCACATATCCGAAGGTGGCTCGATACAAGGCGTACCGCCAACCGCGGGTGGGCGCGGCCCTGCGCGGAGGCACCAGTTCGTCGGGCCTGATCCGTTCTGCGTAGGAGCCCGGTTGCGGCGGTGCGGCTTGGCCCTGAGGTCCGGGACCCGGCCACGGTCCGGCCGGCGGGCCGGGCTGCTGCGGAGGACGAGGCGGTGGCTGTTGCCTGTTGGGGTGGCCCCACATCCGCGGATCGGGACGGGGTGCCGGTACCGGTCCAGTGTCGTGAAGAGAGTCCGGAGGTGGGCCGAATCGGGTCGGCTGCTCGCGGAAACTGGCGCGCGGTGCGTCCGGATCCGGGAAACCCGGTGGCGGCGGTTGCACCGGCTCCGGTTCGGAGGGCGGTGGCGGCTCCTGTTCGGGTTCTTCGGGGCTCGTCCAGCCGAGTTCTTTGCGCAACGCGTCATCGCGGTCGCTCAATGCGATCTCCTCCGAATGTCGTCTATCGGTCCCCGGGCTCAAGTATCAACCACGGTCCCACCTTCCCCCGGCCAGCATTCCCAGCTAACACCGAGCGAGAGATCTCGGGGACGACGTGAGCCGCCGCGAGCCGACGTTCAGCTGGCTGGAACCGTCGGCGGGCATGCTTGCCAGCGGAAGCAGCCGTCAGCGGCTTGCGCACACTAAGACAGTGGACAAGTGCATCAATAGAGTTTGCTACAGCGGGCATAGGCGCGGTTATGCCGCTGAGATGGCATCCTGCAAATTAACTGGGAATTGCCTGTGCGGGACGATGGGCGGGCGCCGCGGGGGCCCAAAATTGGTGACATCGGGGGTGTTCAACCGCTGGTACGCTAGCTCGCGGCGACCAGACCTGCGTACTCGGTCCCGGCCGTGTGAAGGGGTCCGCGGCAAAAGACTCGAGGTCCGTGCGCAAACGCGCGGCGCCGACAGAGGGCGCCACCGCACGACGAAGGGAAGGGGTGAACGGCGATGTCGGACGATGTGCGTGTCTCCGCCGCTCACCTCGGCGATCTGGCTGCTCGGCACGACCGCGCGGCCGCGGACACCCGAGCGATGAGCCGTGCTAGCGACGACATCCAGGCAGGGGTCGAGAACACCCACGGGACCATCGCGGCGCCGACCGCCGATGCGCTGGATGCCGTGCTCACGTCGCGAGACCACGCAGGCGTCGCGGCCGCGGAATCGTCGGTCGCCCTCTCCGACGAACTGACCGACGCGGCCGCGCTCTATGGCAGGACCGATGAGGCGGCGGCCTCGGAATTAACGGCCCAGATGCAGACGGATCAGCCGTGAGCACGGACGCCACGCACATCGACGACGTCGTGGGCGTCGAGGTCACCATCGACGGCATGCTGGTCATCGCCGACCGGCTCGGCCTGATGGAATTCCCCACCGCCTTGGGCATCCGGCAGAACATCCCCCAGCCCGAACTGCGCGACCGCGTGTGGGACCAGGTCGCTCGCGATCTGACCGCACAGGGCGTCCTCGACGTCTTCGGCCACCCGCACTCCGAGGTGGCGGCGATGGTCGACACGTTGAGCCGGGCGGACCGCACGTTGGAAGCCCGATGGTGGCGGCGTGACGTCGGCGGCAAGCTGATCCGCTTCGTGGTCTGCCGCAAAGGTGACCGCCACGTCGTCGCGGCCCGTGACGGCGACATGCTCGTGTTGCAGCGGGTGGCCCCCCAGGTCGGTTTGGCGGCCATGGTCATGACGGTGCTGGGCACCGCGACACCGGCCGACGTCGAACCGCTGACGGGCGTGGCGAGCAAACTCGCCGCATGCCGCGACGCAAACGAGATCGTGGCCTACGGAATCGGCCCGTCGTCAGCGCGCGCCTACGCCGACATCATCGCTGACCCGGAGAGCTGGGCGGAGATCACTGCGATCGAACGGCACCCTGGCGGGACGTTCACCCAAGCCGACGTCGCCGCGGGCGTGCTCGACTCGAAGTACGGACGGATCGTGTCGATTCCCCGGCGGGTGAGCGGTGAACTGTACGGCAGTTTCCTGCCCGGCAGCACCGAGAACCTGCAGCGCGCGCTGGACGGATTGATCGAATTCCTGCCGTCCAGAACGTGGTTCGAGCACGCCACGCTCGACCCAGCAGAGGCCTCGCATGGTGGTTGAGCGGTCCCAACACGATTCCGACGACGAGCGCGACGACATGGCCGCGCTCGATTTCAGCCCACCCGAGGTCTCCGACGACTCCGTGCTCGACGCACTGGATGTCTACGGCCCGGGTGCAACCGGCGACACCGAACCGCCGGTCCCCGTCGCCACTGTTACCAACCCGCCCGGCACCGTCTCCATCAGCGCCTTGTCCGACGGCCGGATCAGTCGAATCAAGCTATCTCCCAAAGCAAGTGGGCTCACAGAGACCAGGCTCGCCGAAGAGGTCCTCGTCGTCGCCGGGCTCGCCAGCCAAGACGCGAAGTCGACGCAGTACGTCAGCATGCTCGACGGCATGCGCCAACAGGGCCACGACGACGCGGCAACCCGCGACTTCCTCACCCGCGATCTCGGCCTTCCCAGCCCGGAACAAGCCCGCGCCGAGCGCACCCGCGTGTTCACGACAAGATATGCCGGTGGCCATGACTGAGCATCTCGCCAGCCTGTTCGGAAGCGCGGTCGGCATGCTGGCCAGCACACCCGCGCGCTCATTCGAGATCTTCACGGAGATCACCACTTTCGACGAATCGGCCTGCGACGCGTGGGTGGGCCGCATCCGTTGCGGTGACACCGACAGGGTCACGCTGTTCCGCGCCTGGTACTCCCGCGCCAACTTCGGTCAGCTCGCCGGTTCGGCCGAGATCTCGATGAACAGCCTCAACGCTCGGGTGCCGATCGGCGGGGGGTTCGGCGACATCACCTACCCGGTGAATTCGCCGCTGGCCATCACCATGGGTTTCGCCGCCAACGAGGCGTCGATCGGCAACTACGCCGACGCGATGGAGGCCCTCGACGACGCCCCGGCCGCCGGGGCCGAGCACCTGGTGGCCTGGATCAAGGCCGTGATCTACGCCGCCGGCGAGCGCTGGACCGATGTGATCGACCAGGTCCGCGGCGCCGCCGCCTGGCCGGACAAGTTCCTCGCCGCGGCCGCAGGTGTGGCGCACGGCGTCGCGGCGGCCAACCTCGGGCTTTTCACCGAGGCCGAACGACGGCTCACCGAGTCCAACTCCTCACCTGCCGGGGAGGCGTGCGCCCCGGCCATCGCGTGGTACCTGGCGATGACGCGCCGCAGCCAGGGCAACGAAGAGTCGGCGGTCGCCCTGCTGGAGTGGTTGCAGGCCACCCATCCCGCTCCGAAAGTCGTTGAAGCACTCCGCGACCCGTCATACCGGCTCACGACCACGACCGCGGAGCAGATCGCGGCGCGTAAGGATCCGTGGGACCCGAACAGTGTCGAGGCCGACACCTCCGGGCGCGATCGGCTCCTCGCCGAGGCGCAGGCCGAACTCGACCGACAGATCGGGCTGACGCGGGTGAAGGAGCAGATCGAGGCCTACCGTGCGGCGACGCAGATGGCCAAGATCCGCGCGGCGCGCGGGATGAAGGTCGCACAGACGTCCAAGCACATGATCTTCGCCGGTCCGCCCGGCACGGGCAAGACGACGATCGCCCGTGTCGTCGCCAATATCCTGGCGGGCCTCGGCGTCATCACCGAGCCGAAGCTCGTCGAGTCCTCCCGCAAGGACTTCGTCGCCGAGTACGAGGGGCAGTCGGCCGTCAAGACCAGCCGCACGATCGACCGCGCCCTCGGCGGGGTGCTGTTCATAGACGAGGCCTACACCTTGGTGCAGGAACGCGACGGCCGCGCCGACCCGTTCGGCACCGAGGCGCTGGACACGCTGCTCGCCCGGATGGAGAACGACCGCGACAGGCTGGTGGTGATCATCGCCGGCTACAGCGCCGACATCGACCGGCTGCTGGAATCGAACGACGGCCTGCGGTCGCGGTTCGCCACCCGCATCGAGTTCGACTCCTACACCCCCGGCGAGATCGTCGAGATCGCCGAAGTCATTGCCCGTGCCAATGACTCGTCGCTGGACGAGCAGGCCGCCAAGCAGGTGCTCGAGGCCGCCACCCTGTTGAGCAGCCGCACACTCAACGGCAAACCCGCGCTCGACATCGCAGGCAACGGCCGCTATGCCCGCCAACTGGTCGAGGCAGGCGAACAGAACCGCGACATGCGGCTGGCCCGTTCGCTCGACATCGACAGCCTCGGCGACGAACAGCTCAGCGAGATCAACGGTGAGGACATGGCCGCCGCGATCGGCGCGGTCCACGCACGCCTGAGCATCGGCGATTAGCCATGGGATTTCGGCTCACCACCAAGGTGCAGGTCAGCGGTTGGCGCTTCCTGCTGCGACGCGTCGAGCACGCGATCGTGCGCCGCGACACCCGGATGTTCGACGACCCGCTGCAGTTCTACAGCCGCGCCGTCTCCGCGGGTGTGGTCATCGCGGTGGCGGTATGCCTTGGTGCGGCGCTGCTGGCCTACTTCAAACCGCTCGGAAAGCGCGGCGACGACACACTTGTCGTCGATCGCAACACCAATCAGCTCTATGTGGTGCTGCCCGGCAGCGGTCAGTTGCGGCCGGTGTACAACCTGACCTCGGCGCGGCTCGTGCTCGGTAACGCCGGGACGCCGGTGGCGGTCAAGTCCGACGAGTTGAACCGCATGCCGAAGGGTCAGTCGATCGGAATCCCCGGGGCGCCTTACGCGACGCCGGTCGGCGGCGCGAACTCGATGTGGACGCTGTGTGACACCGTCACCAAGCCCGAAAGCGTGGCGCCGAACCTGGAATCGTCGATCATCGTCCGGCCCCTGGTCACCGACGCCTCGGTCGGGCCGATGCGCCCCGATCAGGGCATGTTGGTCTCCTACGAAAACGACATCTGGCTGGTGACCGAAAGCGGCAGGCACGACATCGATCTCGCCGATCGCGCGGTCACCTCGGCGGTCGGAGTCCCGGTGACAGCGCGGGCGACGCCGATTTCGCAGGGGTTGTTCAACGCGCTTCCCAACGCGGGCCCATGGCGTCTTCCCGACATCCCGGCCTTCGGAGCTCCCAATTCGGTTGGGCTGCCGCTCAATCTCGTCATCGGCTCGGTGTTCAAGGCGCTGACCGAGGACGGCGAACAGCATTTCGTGGTGCTGCCCGACGGTGTCGCGAGGATCAACGACACCACCGCCGCCGCGCTGCGCGCGACCAACTCGTTCGGTCTGGTCACGCCGCCGTCGGTGGAGGCCAGCGTGGTCGCCCGGATCGCCGAACATGTCTTCGCCTCACCGCTGCCCGACAAGCCGTTGGAGATCCTGCTGCGCGAGGACACCCCGACGTTGTGCTGGGCGTGGCAGCGCGAGCCGGGGGATCAGGCGCCGAAGACGACGGTGATCGCGGGACGGCACCTGCCGATCGCACCGTCGGCGATGGGTACCGGCATCGAGCAGATCGGGGGTGATGCAACGGTTTACATCGACGGCGGACAGTACATCCAGTTGCAGTCGCCCGATCCGCGGTACGGCGAGAGCCTCTACTACATCGATCCGCAGGGCGTCCGGTACGGGCTGCCCAACGCCGACACCGGCAAGACACTCGGGCTCACCGGTCCGACGACCGCGCCGTGGCAGGTGGTCGGACTTCTGATGGACGGCCCGGTGCTGTCGAAAGAGGCGGCGCTCATCGAGCACGACACCTTGCCACCGGATCCCAACCCGCGCAGGGTCGGTGGGACCTCTGCCGCCGAGCCGGCCGCAGCGCAGTCCGGAGGCGGCCGATGACGACCAAGAAGTTCACCCCGATCATCAAGCGTGGACCGAGGTTGACGCCCGGTGAGATCAACGTCGCACCGCCGGAAGACCTCGGAGTCGAGATCCCGCCGTCGGGCATCCAGAAGGCGCTGCCGTGGGTGATGGGCGGCGGCATGCTCGGCATGATCGCGATCATGATCTTCACTGGTATCCGGCAACTGTCGCCCTACATGCTGATGATGCCGTTGATGATGATCATGGCGACCGTCGGATTCATGGCGGGAGGCGGCCCCGGCGGCAAGCGTGTCCCCGAGATCAACGCCGACCGTAAGGAATATCTCCGCTACCTGGCCGGGCTCCGCACCCGCGTCACGTCGTCGGCGGCCGCTCAGGTGACATTCTTCAACTACCACGCGCCACACCCGCACGACCTGTTGTCGATCATCGGCACCAACCGCCAGTGGTCCCGGCAGACCAACGCCGACTTCTACGCCGCGACCCGGATCGGGCTGGGCACCGAACCCGCGGTCGACCGGCTGTTGAAGCCGGCGGTCGGCGGTGAGCTGGCCGGTCCGCAGGGCGCACCGCAACCGCACCTGGAACCGGTGAGCCATATGTGGGTGACGAAGTTCCTGCGCACCCACGGGCTCATCCATGACTGCCCGAAACTCCTGCAGCTGCGTACCTTTCCGACCATCGCGATCGGCGGTGACCCGGACGGCGCGGCGGGGCTGCTCACCGCCATGATCTGTCACCTCGCGGTGTTCCACCCGCCGGACCTGCTTCAGATGCGGGTGCTCATCGATAACCCCGAGGACCCGAACTGGGCCTGGCTCAAGTGGTTACCGCATGTGCAGCACCAGACCGACACGGACGCGGCGGGACCCACCCGGATGATCTTCACCCGCCCCGACGGCCTGAGCGACCTGACTGCGCGCGGCCCCCACACCGCGGACGCGGCGCCCAGCGGACCGTACGTCGTCGTGTTCGATCTGACCGGTGGTAAGGCCGGGTTCCCGGTGGACGGCCGGGCGGGCGTCACGGTCATCACGCTCGGCAATCACCGTGGCTCGGCCTACCGGATCCGGGTGGCGGACGACGGCACCGCCGACGATCGGCTGCCCAACCAGACCTTCCGGCTCATCACGTCGACGGTCGACCAGATGACACCGGGGCAGGCCGCCCGCATCGCGCGCAAGCTGGCGGGTTGGTCGATCACCGGCACGATCATCGACAAGAGCGTGCGGGTGCACAAGAAGGTCGCCACCGAATGGCATCAACTGGTCGGGGCGCAGACGATCGAGGAGGTGACCCCGGCGCGGTGGCGCATGTTCAGCGACACCGACCGCGATCGCCTGCGAATCCCGTTCGGCCACGAGCTCAAGACCGGCGACATCATGCACCTCGACATCAAGGAAGGCGCCGAGTTCGGTGCGGGTCCGCACGGAATGCTCATCGGCACAACGGGTTCGGGTAAGTCGGAGTTTCTCCGGACCCTGATCCTCTCGCTGGCGGCCACCCACCACCCCGACCAGGTCAACCTACTGCTCACCGACTTCAAGGGTGGCTCGACGTTTCTGGGTATGGAGAAGCTGCCCCACACCGCCGCCGTCGTCACCAACATGGAAGAGGAAGCCGAACTGGTCAGCCGCATGGGCGAGGTACTCAGCGGTGAACTCGACCGCAGGCAGTCCATCCTGCGGCAGGCCGGTATGCAGGTTGGCGCGGCGGGCGCGCTGTCCGGCGTCGCCGAATACGAGAAGCATCGCGAACGCGGGGCCGACCTGCCGCCGCTGCCAACGCTTTTCGTCGTGGTCGACGAGTTCGCCGAACTCCTGCAGAACCACCCGGACTTCATCGCGTTGTTCGACCGGATCTGCCGGGTGGGCCGCTCGCTGCGGGTGCACCTGCTGCTGGCGACACAGTCACTGAACACCGGCGGTGTGCGCATCGACAAGCTCGAGCCGAACCTGACCTACCGGATCGCGTTGCGCACCACCAGTTCCGCCGAATCCAAGGCCGTGATCGGAACCCCTGAGGCGCAGTACATCACGAACAAGGAAAGCGGTGTCGGCTTCCTTCGCGTCGGCATGGAGGATCCGGTCAAGTTCCACAGCGTCTACACCGGTGTGAACTATGTGCCGACCGCCGCGCGGCAGGACAACGGGGAAGCGCGACCCCAGACCAACGGTCAGACGCGGCTGCGAATCCGGCCGTTCACCGCGGCACCGATTCCGGAGACGGCGGTGACCTCATGAGCATCGAACCGGACCAGCGGGTGCTCCGCGAGGTGGTCCTCGACCAGCTGACCACCGGCGAGACGCGGGCCTATCGGATGTGGTTGCCGCCGTTGGCCGACCCGACACCGGTCAACGAACTGATCGCCAGCGACCGGCAGCGTCAGCCGCTGCGCTTCGGCCTCGGCATCATGGACGAACCGCGCCGGCACCGCCAGGAGGTGTGGGGCATCGACACGTCGTCGGCAGGCGGCAACATCGCCGTCGGCGGCGCACCACAGACCGGCAAGTCCACCTTCCTGCAGACGTTGATCCTGTCGGCGGCCGCTTCCCACACGCCCCGGCAGGTCCAGTTCTACTGTGTCGACCTCGGCGGCGGCGGCCTGCTGTACCTCGAGGACCTACCGCACGTCGGCGGTGTCGCCACGCGCTCCGAGCCGGACCGGGTCAACCGCGTCGTCGCGGAGATGAAAGGCGTTCTGCGGCAACGCGAGGCGATGTTCAAACAGTACCGCGTCGGATCGATGGCCGCCTATCGTGAGATGCGCGACGACGCGAATCATCCGCTGGCCGCCGACCCGTTCGGCGACGTGTTCCTGGTCATCGACGGATGGCCGGCGTTCGTCGCGGAGTTCGCTGACCTCGAGCCCGTCGTGCAGGATCTTGCCGGCCAGGGCCTGCAGTTCGGTGTGCACACGGTGATCTCGACGCCGCGTTGGACCGAGCTCAAGGCCCGCGTGCGCGACTACCTCGGCACGAAGGTCGAGTTCCGGCTGGGCGACGTCAATGAGACGCAGATCGACCGCATCACCCGCGAGATCCCGGCCAATCGGCCCGGCCGCGCGGTGTCGATGGAGAAGCACCACTTGATGATCGGAGTGCCGCGGCTCGACGGCGTGCACAGCGCTGACAACCTCGTCACCGCGATGTCCGACGCGGTCCAGGTGATCGCGGCGCGGCACACCGACCAGGCTCCCAAGGTGCGTGTCCTGCCCGAACGCATCTACCTGCACCACCTGGACCCCAACCCGCCCGGCCCGGATGCCGACTACCGCACCCGGTGGACGGTGCCGCTGGGTCTGCGCGAATCCGACATGGCCGTGGCCTACAACCACATGCACGCCACACCGCACATGTTGATCTTCGGTGGGCCCAAGTCGGGCAAGACGCGAATCGCACACGCTGTCGCGCAAGCGATTTGCGCACGCAACAGCCCTGACCAGGTGCGGTTCATGCTGGCTGACTACCGGTCCGGCCTGCTGGACGCGGTTCCGGCGACACATCTTCTGGCGGCGGGCGCCATCAACCGCAACAACGCGAGCCTGGAAGAGGCGATCAAGGCGTTCGCCATCAACCTTCAGAGGCGGCTCCCGCCCGCGGACCTCACCACAGCCCAGCTGCGTGCCCGGTCCTGGTGGAGCGGGCCGGATGTGGTGCTGCTCGTCGACGACTGGCACATGATCGTGGCCGCCAGTGGTGTGGTGCCGCCGATGGCTCCACTGTTTCCGCTGCTGCCCGCGGCCGCCGACATCGGCCTGCACATCATCGTCACCTGTCAGATGAGCCAGGCGCACCGCGCCACCATGGACAAGTTCGTGGGCGCCGCGTACGGCGCCGGTTCTCCGACGCTGTTCCTCTCGGGGGAGAAACAGGAGTTTCCTTCCAGTGAGGTCCGGCTCAAGCGTCGTCCCCCCGGCCAGGGATTTCTGGTCTCGCCGGAGGGGAAGGAGGTCATCCAGGCGGCGTATGTGGACCCCCCAGAAGAAGTTGTGTAATGAGCACCCCTGGGCCGCGGTTAAGATTGGTCGAGACACGCCAGCAAATTCAGTGGCGAGGCCTTAGCAAAGAGGTCGGGGAACGGTTCCTGGCTGGGGGACAGCGGCGTCCGAGCGTGCACAAGTTCATACGCATTGAATTCATGACCCACGAGGAGACAAACAGATGGAACCGTTGATGCACAATCCGGGTGCGGTCGGAGTCGGCACCCAGGTCGTGGCTAACGGCACCCGTGGCCTCGCTGCGGGTACGACGGCCGGTGCGGCGGTCACCGCACTGGTTCCGGCCGGTGCCGATGAGGTGTCGGCGCAGGCGGCGGTCGCTTTCGCGGCCGAGGGCGTGGAAACGCTCGCGATGAACACTTTCGCCCAGCAGGAGTTGGCCCGGATGGGCGCGGCCGTGATCGAAAGTGCCGGGATCTACACCGCCGTGGACGGCGCGAACGCCACGACGTTCTGAGCGCGGACCACCGCACACTCTCACTCGACGGACCAGGGAAGACCTAGACGATGTTCTGGCACGCCATGCCGCCAGAATTCAATACCGCCCGGCTGATGGCCGGCGCGGGCGCGGCGCCGATGCTGCAGGCCGCCGCGGGCTGGGAGGCGTTGGCGATCTCGTTGGAAACGCAGGCCGACGAGTTGGCCGCGAGCCTGGCGTCCCTGACGGCGGTGTGGAGTGGTACGGCCAGTGAGCGGGTCGTGGCCGCGACGATGCCGATGGTGGCGTGGCTGCGGACCGTGTCCGCGCAGGCCCAGAAGCGAGCGTTGCAGGCCACCGCGCAGGCGAACTCCTACAGCCTGGCGATGGCCACCACGCCGCCTCTGCCGGAGATCGAGCAGAACCACATCACCCACGCGGTGCTCGAAGCCACCAATTTCCTGGGCGTCAACACGGTACCCATCGGGATCAACGAGTTCGACTACTTCGTCCGCATGTGGAACCAAGCGGCCGGCGCGATGGACGTCTACCAGGCCGAGACCGCCGTGAACCTCCTGTTCGAACCGATCATGCCGCCCAAGCCGATCGTGATACCCGGTGTGGCCACCGGCGCGACGGCGGTCGCGGCTGGGTACGCCGCGGCGTCGGCGCCGATGACGGCCATGCGCAACGCCGTGATCGCGCAGGTGAGCACGCAGGCCTCGATGGAGTCGGCGGTACTGCAGGGAGGACGCGCGACAGCACAGATCGGCATGTCGGCCCAGCAGGCCCAGGGGCAGGTGCAGAAATCCGAGAACCTCGCCCAGCGGGCGGCGAGCCCGAACCAGATGACCCAGCAGGGCATGCAGATGGGCATGCAGATGGCGTCGCAACTGGGCTCGACGCTGGCGCAGGTGCCGCAGCAGGGCATGCAGATGGTGATGCAGCCGGTGCAGCAGATGACTCAGCCGTTGCAACAGGTCACCTCGCTGTTCACCCAGCTCGGCAGCAGCTTGGGCAGCGAGAAGATGCAGGTGGGACTGGTCGGGGCCAGCCCGCTGTCGAATCACCCGCTGGCAGGTGGCTCCGGGGCGACCTCTGGCGCGGGCCTCGTGCGGGCCGCGTCGCTGCCCGGTGCGGGCGGGACGATGGCCCGCACCCCGTTGATGGCCGACCTGATCGGTCAGCCGACCGCGATGTCCGGCGGGCCGGGCGCGGCAGCCGGCGCAGGCGGTGCCGGGCTGGCACCGGTCGGCGCGGGAGGCGGTGCCGGACCGATGGGCCAGATGGGCCAGCGAGCGACCAGCGGGGGAAGCAAGCACGGATTGACGGCGCCGCGGGTCCTACCCCAGGACCTCGGCGAAGACGAGGACGACGACTGGTGATCGTCCACCACGACTTCCCGGTCACCCGACCGGAAAGACTCGCCAGCGATGGTGAGGACAGAGGAAGAGAGAAAGAGTATCCAGCATGGCAATGAATACCGATGTTGCTGTCCTCGCCAAGGAGGCAGCCAACTTCGAACGGATCGGTGGAGAGCTGCAGGCCGTCATCGGACAGGTGGAGTCCACGGCAGGCGCCCTGTCCGCGCAGCTGATCGGCGAGGCCGGCTCGGCCGCACAAGCCGCCCTGATGCGCTTCCACGAAGCCGCCGTTCGTCAGGTCCAGGCGCTCAACGACATCTCGGCCAACATCCACTCCGCCGGCGCGCAGTACGCCGCGACGGATAGCGACCAGTCCGCGGCGCTGTCGACCGCGATGCAGTTCTGAACCCAACCCGACGAACGGAGAACACACCATGAGCGAAAAGGTTTACAACTACGCGGCGATCGACGGGTCGTCGGCCGAGATCAACACCGCCGTCGGCCGGACCGAGGGTCTGCTCGAGGAGGGCAAGGCCTCTCTCACCGCTCTCGCCGGAGTCTGGGGCGGCACCAGCTCGGAGGCCTACCAGGCCGTGCAGATGCGCTGGGACACCGCTTCGGCCGAGCTCAACGCCGCCCTCCGGCAACTCGCCGCCACCATTCAGGAGGCAGGCGGAAGCGGGGGGACCATGTTCCAGGCCGACAAGATGATCGAGAGCTCGTTCGGCGGATAGGAACTGCACGCGGGTGGGCAGGTTTCATCCTTCGGGGGGTCTTGCCCACCGCGTGTGTGTCCTCGCTTAGCGACTACACAGAGAGGTTCCCATGTCGGCAGACTATGACCGGCTTTTCCACTCCGCGGGAGACGCTGTCCAAACAGCCGACGACGACGCAGTGGATCGCGACACCACCAGTGCGGCCACGCGCCCGCCCGCACCCATGCCCAGTGGCCACGTCCCTGTCGAGATGACGGGGCCGACGGTGCCGGTCGGACAGACCAAACAGGCGCCGCCGCCGCAGCAGAACGAGATCACCACGCAGATGCCGCCCGCGCGGTCGACACCACCGCCGCCGCAAGCGAATTCAATGATGCGGGTGCCGATGAGCGGTGCACCGGCCGGCGCACGTTTCGAGCAGCCACGCTCGGCGCCCGCACCGGCGCCGCGGCCTGCGCCCGCTCCGGCGCCGAGCCAGCACTTCGCCGAATCGGAGAAGAACGGCGCCTTCTCCAGCGCCCCGCCCGCGCAGACGTCGGCGGCCACCATCGGCAATCACCGCGCAATCGACGCGCTGTCGCATGTCGGGGTGAAGTCGGCGGTGAAGATGCCCTCGCAGCGGGGCTGGCGCCACGTGCTCTACATGCTGACGCGGATCAACCTGGGCTTGTCACCGGACGAGCTCTACGAGATGGAACTGCACACCCGGATCCGCCGAAATGCCAGGGACTCGTACCAGATCGGTGTGTTCGGGCTCAAGGGCGGTGTCGGCAAGACCGCGGTGACCGTCGCGCTCGGCTCCGCCATGAGCAAGGTGCGCGGAGACCGGATCCTGGCCGTCGACGCAGACCCCGACGGGGGTAACCTCGCCGATCGGGCCGGCCGCCAGTCCGCGGCCACCATCGCCGATCTGCTCGCCGACAAAGAGCTGCAGCGCTACAACGACATTCGCGCCTACACGAGCATGAACGGCGCGAACCTCGAGGTGCTCTCGAGCGAGGAGTACAGCGGAGCCCGGCGCGAGTTCAACGACGAGGACTGGAAGGGCGTGACGAACATCGTGTCGCGCTACTACAACCTCGTGCTCGCCGACTGCGGAGCCGGACTGTTCCAGCCCGCCGCACGCGGTGTGCTGTCGACCGTCTCGGGCCTGGTCATCGTGGCGAGCGCGTCGATCGACGGCGCCCGCCAGGCCGCGATGACCATGGACTGGTTGCGGCAGAACGGATATCAGGATCTGCTCAGCCGCTCGTGCGTGGTGATCAACCACATCGTGTCGGGCAAGCCGAACATCGACGTCGAAGATCTCGTCGCGCAGTTCGAGCGCCACGTACCGCCGGGGCGGGTCATCGTGCTGCCGTACGACAAGCACATCGCAGCGGGCACCGAGATCCAGTTGGATCTGCTCGGCAAGACGTTCCGGCGCCGGATCGTCGAGCTGGCCGCCGCCCTGTCCGACGACTTCGACAGGCTCGAACGTCGGTGACCTCAACCGCCGCAGCGACATCCGCCTCGAGCGTCACGCCCGGGCGGCCGTCGACCACCCGGGTCACCATCCTCACCGGACGGCGCATGACCGATCTGGTCTTGCCTGCGGCGGCGCCGATCGAAACCTACATCGACGAGACCGTCTCGGTGCTCGCCGAGCTTCTCGAGGACACACCCAAGGATGTGCTGGCGGGTTTCGACTTCAAGGCGCAGGGCGTGTGGGCTTTCGCCAGGCCGGGTGCGCCGCCGCTGAGATTCAGCGAGTCGCTTGATGAGGCGGGGGTCGTCGACGGATCGCTGTTGACGTTGGTCTCGGTCAGCCGCACCGAACGCTATCGGCCGCTCGTCGAGGATGTCATCGACGCGATCGCCGTACTGGACGAGTCGCCGGAGTTCGACCGCTCGGCTCTGAACCGGTTTGTCGGAGTGTCGATTCCGCTGGTGTCGGTGGTCGTCACGGCGATGGCGATGCTGGCGTGGTCGCGCGCCGGGCACGACTGGTGGTGGGCGGCCGCTCTCGCAGTGCTGGGGTTGGGTCTGCTCGGCGGTAGCGCGGTGGCCAACAACCGCTACCGCAACGTCGACCTGGCCGAGAGCCTGTTGACGGCGGCGCTGCCGACGCTCGCGGGTGCGGTGGCCCTGGCCGTCCCCCTTCCCCGGGGCGTCGACTCGCTGGGCGCACCGCAGATCGCGGGCGCCTCCGCGGTGGTGTTGTTGTTGACGTTGGCCACGCGTGGCGGGCCCCGCCGCAGAGCGGAGTTGGCGTCGTTCCTGGCGATCGCGTCGATCGCGGCGACGGCTGCGGCGGTGGCCTTCGGCTACGGATGGCAGCACTGGGTGCCCACCGGAGCGATCGCGTTCGGTCTGATCGTCGTCACCAATGCCGCCAAACTGACCGTCGCGGTCGCCCGCATCGCGTTGCCGCCGATCCCGGCCCCGGGGGAGACGGTGTCCAACGACGAACTGCTCGATCCCGTCGCGACATCGCACAGCGACGAGGAGACGCCGACCTGGCAGGCGATCATCGCCTCTGTTCCGGAGTCGGCGGCGCGCCTGCACGAGCGCAGCCAGTTGGCCAGGCGGCTGTTGATCGGATTCGTCACGGCGGGTGCCCTCGTGCTGTCGGTCGGCGCGATCGCGGTCGTGACGCAGGGCCACTTCTTCGTGCACAGCATGATCGTCGCGGGCGTGACCGCGGTGATCTGTGGATTCCGGTCCCGGTTGTATGCCGAAAGATGGTGTGCCTGGGCGCTGTTGACAGCTACCGTCGCCATCCCGACGGGCGTGATGGTTCGGCTGTGCCTGTGGTACCCGGACAGGGCCTGGTTGGTCCTTGCGATCTACGCGCTCGCGGGCGTCGTCGCATTGACCGCCGTCGGTGCCACGGCGAGCGTCCGCCGGATCTCACCGGTGACGAAGCGGATCCTCGAGCTGCTCGACGGCGCCGCGATCGCCGCGGTGATCCCGATGCTGCTGTGGATCGCCGGCGTCTACGACCTGCTGCGCAACTTGCGGTTCTAGCTCCACTGCGTCACGGGGCGCTCCCCGCGCTCACCGTCGACGGTGACGTCGACGCGCTCGTCGAAGAAGCAGATGTGGTCGCGGACGCGCTCGCCGTCGGGCAGGGGATCGCGGTAAGTCCACGCGACGTCGCGCGACCCGTCGGGCACCGAGAAGTACGACGCCCGCCCCTTGTACGCGCAGTAGGAGATGGTGTCGCTGTCGTCGAGGTCGGCGACGACGTCCTCGCGCGGCAGGTAGTACCGCACCGGCAGATGCGTCTCGAACAGCAGCAGCGGGCGTTTCGACTCCGCGAGCAGGCGGCCGCCGGATTCAATGCGGACGTGGCGGCTGCTCGTGAGGATGTCGATGCGGTGATACGGGTCGTGCGGGTGGCTGACGATCGGCTCGTCTTCTTCGCGCCATTCGAACGCGCCGAAGTCCAGAACCAGGTAGTCGGCGAGGTCGGGGTCCTCAGGCTGGAAGGCCGCTGCGGGTGCCGTTTCCTCGCCGGCGATGACGTCGAACTCGGCGCCGGGACAGGAGTGGGTGCCGAACGGGACCGTGGGATCGAGCACCGCGCGGTCGACGCCGGGGCGATCCGCGTCGTCGTCGCCGGATTCGGCGCCCGCGGGCACCAGCTGCCCGGCGAGGTCGGCGACCGGAACCGCGTACGTCGGCAGGATCCGGCGTGGTTCCCACACCAACACGGCGTCGCAGGTGTCGACGAGCGGTTCACCGGCAAGGGCCACGCGAATCCGCTTCGGCGTCGGTTCGTACCGCAGGGCGTCGAGGTTTCCGCGCAGCAGGTCGGCCATCCGAACGGCCATCGGGCACCCCTTGTCTGCTTATCCGCGAGTCATTTGCGAGGCGGGCGCAACACGTTCATCGCCAACCGCATTATCGGCGCGGGCACCCGATCCTTGGCCGAAAGCGCGGCATCGGCGGCCCGACCGCGTAGCGGAGTACCGCGACCGAACATGCGGTTGAACGGTCCGCCGCTCGGTTCGAGGTCGAAGTGCAGCGGGGGCTTCCCGTCGGCGGCGCCGAGCGCATTGGCGATCACGACCCGCTGAATCTCGCTGGTGCCCTCGAAGATGGTGTACAGCTTGGCATCCCGGTACCACTTCTCGACGGGATGGTCGGTGATGTAGCCCCAGCCGCCCATTGTCTGGATGGCGCGTTCGGTGGCGCGGACCGCGACCTCGCTGGCCGCGAGCTTGGACATCGAGCCCTCGCCGCGTTCGAACGGGACGCCGCTGGCGGCCATCCACGACGCGCGCCAGGTGAGCAGGCGGGCACCGTCGAGCGTGGTCGCCAGTTCGGCGAGTGGGAACGCGATGCCTTGGTTGTCGATGATGGGGGCGCCGAACGCTTCTCGCCGATTGGCGTACTCCGTGGCGTATTCGAGCGCGGCCCGGGCGATTCCGAGGGCTTGGGCGGCGACCATCGGCCGCGTCTGTTCGAAGGTGCCGAGCGTCGCCGAGCCGGAGTGCTTGGCGCCTTCGACGGCTTCGCGGGCTTTGGCCAGCTTGTAGTCGAGTTTCTCTTGGCCGCCGAGCAGGTTGTCGGCGGGGACGCGCACGCCGTTGAACTTCAGCTCCGCGGTGTGCGAGGCGCGGCAGCCGAGCTTGTCGAGCTTGCGGACCATCTCCAGACCCGGGGTGCCACCGGGGACGATGAAGAGCGCTTGGCCCTTGTGTCCGAGTTCCTGGTCGACGACGGCGTTGACCACGTGCACGTTGGCGATGCCGCCGTTGCCGATCCACATCTTGTGGCCGTCGATGATCCAGTCGTTGCCGTCGCGCCGGGCCGTGGTGCGCAGGTTGCGGACGTCGCTGCCGCCCTCGGGTTCGGAGATCGCCAGCGCCGCCAGCTTGAGATCGCCTGGGGTGCCGAAGCATTCGGGTGCCCACTGAAGCATCTGTTCGGGCGAGGCGGCCTGGCCGATGGCCGACAGCGCGAGCGCGGGCATGACCACGGCCAGGCCGATGCCGGCGCATCCCCAGAAGAGCTCCTCCATGAACATCGGCAGGGAAAGCCCGGTCGGGTCGCCGATGAGGTCGCGATAGAACAGGGGACTGTAGAAGCCCCGCGTGGCGGCTTCCTCGAGGACCGGCCAGGGGAACTCCTGGCGTTGGTCGTACTCGAGCGCGACGGGCCGGACCACCTCTTCGGCGAACTCGTGGGTCCGTCGCGCCAGGTCGTGCTGCGCCTCGGTGGGCGTCAGGTCGAAGGCCACGACAGTGTGTTAGCCACGCCTGCGCATTCCGAAACACTTGTTCGCTGAAATGGACGGCCCCCGGATGCCAGGGGGTGCATCCGGGGGCCTGTCTCGCGGGGTAGCTACTTGACGTCTACATAGATCGTCTTGTTGATCACCCGGGTGTTGCGGTCACCACCGACGCCCAGGCTGTCGGTCTGGGTATAGGTCTGACCGGGGCGCACCGCCACCACGGACGCCTTGTCCAGCGGGGCGTTACCGATGCGGTTCACGATCACGTGGTAGCCCTGCGATTCCAGCTCGCTGATGGTCTGCTGCGCACTCCCGGGTCCGGATGGTGCGGCCTGGACGGGTGCGGCCAGTCCGATCAGAGCGGCGGCAAGGGCGCTAGCGGCGACGGTAGCGATACCAAACTTCTTCATTTTCGAGCCTTCTTCTTTTGTTCGTTTCGTATCCGAGCCGTGGCATGTGTCGCGGTTCGTAGCTGCAGCTGATCTTGGAAACCACGTGGTCAGAGGCTTTAATTCCGATGGCAGAAATTGATTGCCGGATGGCAGGAATAGTGCTGCGGGGCAGCCGAGTGCCCATGTTCGGACGTCCGATCTGGCCCACTGCCGGAGCGGTGAGCAATGGTGCCGGCCGCCACGCGCGCGGTCACGGGAGGGTTCGCGTCCAGCAACCAGCTGTTCGAACGTATGATCGAGCGATGGGCGAGCTGAAGGGCATCGGGTACAACGGCCAGCCCGTTCAGCAAGCCTTCCGTCGTGTCGATCCGCCGATCGCCGTGCTCGTCGATCTGGCTGCGGTCTTTCCGCGCGAACCGCATGCCGTCGGCGGCTACAACCCGGCCGGTCTACAGATGCACGCGGTCGTTGAAGGGCGACTGACGTGCTGGGGTTTGTGCGAGCAGGGCTACTGGTGGGGGCTGGTGACCTACGAAATCGCCTACGGCGCGCGCCGGAAACCCGTCACGCACTGGATTCCTGCATGGACGCTCAAGCCCAAGGCGGACTGACCGCGCTCCCACTCATGGCTAAGAAGCCGCCTGACCCAGCCGCCGCTGTGCCTCTCCTGCAGAAATACGCAAGCGCCTGGCCACATCCCGCGGAGTCGCGCTCCGGTCGAGAAGCAGGCGGCCGAACAGTCGCTGCTCGAGTTCCGCTACCTGATTGTCGAGCTTGTCGAGCTGTTCGATCAGCGCGTAAAGCTCGGTGCGCGTCAACCCGTCGAGCCGGAGACCCGCAAGCTCTCGGTACAGCGACTCCAGCGTGGTGAGTACATCGGATACTTGATTCGAACGCATGTGCGAGAGCCTAGCTGCGGGGTGCGACAACCCGCGACACATTATCCACAGGCAGGGAATGGATCGGACTGCAGTCCGGTTATACCGTACATGCCTGCAGTTTCCGCCGATACGCTCACCCTTCCCCGTATCACCACAGCCGGACCGTCGGACACCGACCGCCCCGTGCGGTCGATCACCACCGGGCCGCGCGGCTTCGAAGGCGAGGGTTTCCCTGTCGTCCGCGCGTTCGCCGGAGTCTCTGCCGCCGAGCTCGATCCGTTCGTTCACATGGACCAGATGGGCGAGGTGGAGTACGAGCCGGGAGAGCCGCGAGGCACCGACTGGCATCCGCACCGCGGGTTCGAAACCGTCACCTACATGATCGACGGCCGCTTCGCGCACCAGGACTCCCACGGTGGCGGCGGGCTGATCACCGATGGCGCCACTCAGTGGATGACCGCCGGTTCGGGCATTCTGCACATCGAGACGCCACCCGCCGAACTCGTCGAAAGTGGCGGCATGTTCCACGGCATCCAGCTCTGGGTCAACCTACCCCGCAAGGACAAGTTCACGACGCCGAGATACCAGGCCATCGAGGGCGGCCAGGTCAAGCTGCTGTCGTCCGACGACGGTGGCGCGCTGGTCCGAATCGTCGCCGGCGACGTCGACGGCCACGTCGGCCCTGGTGCGACGCATACCCCGATTACATTGGCACATACCACGATTCAACCGGGTGCCCAACTCCATCTGCCCTGGAGACGCGATTTCAACGCCCTGGTCTATGTGCTGTCCGGGCGCGGTACGGTCGGCCCCGTCGCACACCCGATCCACCAGGGCCAGCTTGCGGTACTGGGCCCCGGCGACCGGATCAAGGTGGAAGCACACCGGAGCCAGGACGCCCTCCGTCCCGCGCTTGAAGTACTGATCCTCGGCGGCCTCCCCATTCGCGAACCCGTGTTCCAGTACGGCCCGTTCGTGATGAACAGCAAGCCCGAACTCATCGAGGCGCTCGAGGACTACCAGGCAGGCAGGTTCGGACAGATTCCTCCGAACGCCCTTATGCCTCACCGCCGTTGATCGACCGTGCCGGTGCACTCTTGGGGTACAGCAGGTTCAGCGCCCCGAGATGGGCCGCGACGGCCACCAAAGGCAGCGCCGCGGGGACCGCGAGGTCGTCGTCGGTGGCCTCGGCGCGCAGCGCCGTCACGAAGTCGTCGCTGAGTGGTGGCGGCGGATCGACCGTGCCGCCGGTGACCCTCGCGCAGATCGCCTCGGCGTGGGTTTCGAGAACCTCCCTTGTCCGGGGATAGATTCCGTGCGGCGGGGGAACGACATCGGCGATCAGTTCGGCGGCTGCGCGCAGCCTGATGGCCCGGTTCGCCGATCGGACCGCGGGCCCGCGGATATCGGTGGGCCCGCTGCTCTCCGACAGGAACTGTCGCACTGCGTCGTCCACGGTCCGCGTCGCCCGTAGCGCCTGCTGGCTCAGCGTGATCACCCGATCGGCGGCCTCCTCCGACGCCCCGCGGGTGACCCTCAGCACTGCGGCCTTGAGGAACGTCGCGCCGACGGCGAACGCGTCGTCGATGGCCCGTCCCAACCGGTTACCCACCCCTCGTGGCCACAACAGGACCGACACCACCACCCCGACGAGTGCGCCGACCACGACATCCTCCACGCGGATCAGCCCGACGCTCCACCCCGTCGGCGCGATCAGGTTGAAGATGATCAGCACCATCATCGTGAACGCGGCCTGGCCGGCGATGAAGGACGCGACCTCCGGAACGAAGGCGGACCCGAAGGCCACCGTCGGCAGGAGCATCCACATGACGACCGGATCGACGCCGACGAGTTCGATGAGCCCGACGCCCAACAGAAATCCGATCGCGGTACCGGCGACCGCCCGTAACATCCGAGTGCCGGTGGTCAGCGCGCTGCTGCGCAGCACCGACATCGCTCCGAGCACGACCCAGAAGCCGTGCTCGAGCGGGAAGAGGTGAGTGACGGCGACCGCCAGCGCCAAGCCGAGCCCCGTGCGAATACTGTTGCGCAACACCACCGCTCGAGTGGCGAGGAACCCGCGGGTGATCGCTGCGACGGCCGTCGTCTCAGGCATCACCCAGTCGGCGGTGCCGGTCTCGGGCAGGCCACGGCCCAGCACCCGCGCCCACACCGGGCGCGCGTCGGCGGCGGCGGCGTTGCGGATGATTCGGCCGGTGACGCCTACCGTCGCCGAGAAGGTGCGTCGCGCAAGCAGATGGCGGCCGACGGTGATCGCGTCTGCCTCGTCCGACGATGCGAGGATTTCGAGGATGTCCTCGCGGTAGTGGCCCTGGGCGATCTCGCGCAGTTCGGTGAGCGCCGCGTCGAGGTCCGCGGTGCGGGCGGCGCGGGTCGAGACGTCGGAGATCTGCAGTACTGCGGCCGAATCGCGCAGCACCCGGATCAGCGGGTATTTCATCTCGCCGAGGAGTTGGCCTGTGCCGTCGGTGATCCGGTCCGACAGCCAACCGAGGTCGTCGACCACCCGGACCAGGGCGCGGCTGCCCGCGGTGAGCGCGACGGGTCGGTAGTCGGCACCCAGGAACGTCTCCCACAGTTGGTTCATCGCCCGGGTCACGTTCCTGGCCGGGGTGGTGCCCTGCAGACAGTCGGCCAACCGGTCGCACACACGCGCGGCACCGCTGCGCAGCTCGTCGTGGTGGCGCGGCGGCAGGAGGAACAGCGCGGCGGGCACACAGAACGCCAGAGCTATGAACCAGCCGAGCAGCCGGTCGGGTATGGGCCCGGGGGGAGTGCACGCGGGCAACACGAACGTCATCAGCGTGGCGCGCTGCCCGGCGGCGATGATCTCGCTGAGCACCCCGGAGAACGTGACCACCACCCCGAGCACGAACATCGCCGCGACGGCGAGCCACGGATGCGGAGCCACCAGGGTGCCGAGCGTGATCAGGACGGCGCCGTTGAAGGCGAGCCAGAGGTAGGCCAGCGCGCGAGCCGGCCGGTTCCCCGGAAAGTCGACCAGGATCAGCAGCGCGACCGAACCGAAGATCGTGATCATCGGCGTCTGGGTCCCACCGCCGACCGCGAAGCTCACCGCGGCGGCGATCGGCAGCACGATCGCCGCCCGGACCGCACGGCGCAGCGCGTCGAGTTCGGGATCGCGCCGTCGCAGTCGGTTCTCCGCGTGGCGCCACACCGGGGCGACGACTTCAGTGAGCGACAACCCCGATGCCCGCGCTAGTCACCGTCGGGAACCGTCGCGAACCGACCGTCGTCGAGGGCTTCGCGCAATTCCCCGGAGATCCACCGCAACCCCTCGGGGTCGCGCGGCAACGTCGTCTGCTCATAACCGACGAACACGTACACCGCACACTCGGCGAAGAGCTGCGCCTGCCTCTTGTGCTGCAGGATCTCGAAGGCCGACTCGTACAGGATGTCGAAGCGCTGCTGGTCGACGGCCACCTGTACCTCGTGCACGTGTGGGTCCAGCGCACTCCACACGCGAATGGCGGATTCGGCGCTGTGGGGCACGTCGAAGGCCGACTCGAACAGGGCGTCGATGCGTCGCCGCGGGTTGGGCTCGGCGCGCACCGCTGCGATCACCCGCACGGTGCGCTCCTGCGTCCAGTGTGCGAGCAGTTCCCTGGTGTATGCGGGCCAGTTCGGGAAGTAGTGGTAGAACGAGCCGGTCGTCACCCCGAGGCGTTGACAGACCTCCGCGAGCTTCAGGCCGCCGTATCCCAGGTCGGACAGGATCTCGATACCCACGTCGAAGTAACCGTCCCGCGATACGACGCTGCCCATTACGTGGACATTAGTTCTAAGTTGGGCCGATTCTCTACGCTGAATTTCCCGCCGCAAAGTCTGTAATTTGCTGATAAAGGCTGGTCGGGGCTCTCGGGGGAAGCGGACGTCTGAAGTGGTAAGTGACGTGTGGCACAATTTGACCGTGCCGCATACGGCGAGTAGAGGTCCGGGTCGTCCCCCCGCAGCGAAGGCTGCCGAGACGCGTGAGCGCATCATAGGAGCGGCGCGCGAGGTTTTCAGCGAACTCGGATACGATGCCGCGACCTTCCAGGCGATCGCCATTCGCGCGGATCTGACCCGCCCCGCGATCAACCACTATTTCGCCAATAAGCAGGTTTTATGGCGTGAAGTCGTGCAGCAGACCAACGCCGTGATAGTCAACGCAGGGAGATCGCGCGCGCAAGATGAAACCAAACTGCTTGCCAGGTTGTCGGCGTACTTCACGGCGGCGATGCAGGCTGATTCCGAAGATCGTTCGGCCGCAGCGTTTTTGGTGACGTCGGTACTCGAGGCTCAGCGCCATCCGGAGCTCAGCGACGAGGAGCACGACTCGCTCAAGCACGCCCGCGAGTTCGTGGCCTGGGCGGTCAACGACGCGATCGCCCGCGGCGAGCTCACCACCGACACCGAGGTCGACTCGCTGGTCGAGATGCTGGTCGCGGTGATGTGGGGGATGGGTTTCTACGCGGGCTTCGTCGGCAGCCACCAGGAGCTCAAAGCGGTGGTGCGCCAGTTCGAGCTGCTGATGTCCAACAACCTGTGGCGCCTGCAATCCTGACCGTCGTCCCCGCGCTCGGTAGCTTGGCTAAGTTCTCGGCTACGATGGCGGACGATGAGTTCGCTGCGCACTGAAGACGACACCTGGGACATCGCCACCAGCGTGGGCACCACCGCGGTGATGGTGGCCTCCGCCCGAGCCGCCGAGACCGAACGCGACGACGCGCTGATCCGTGATCCCTACGCCAAAGTTCTGGTCGCGGGCGCCGGTGGCGGCGTCTGGGACGTCATGCTCGACCCACAGACCCGCGTCAAGGTCGCCGACGCGGATGAAGACGTCGCCGCGATCTTCGAGCACATGGGCAATTACCAGGCGGTTCGAACACACTTCTTCGACAAGTACTTCACTGATGCCGTCGAGGCCGGTATCCGGCAGGTCGTCATTCTGGCGTCGGGGCTGGACTCGCGCGCGTACCGCCTGCAGTGGCCGGCGGGGACGTCGGTGTACGAGATCGACCAGCCCAAGGTGCTCGAGTACAAGGCCGCCCGGCTGGCAGAGCAAGGCGCGTTGCCGACCGCCAAGCGCGTCGCGGTGGCCGTCGACCTGCGCCAGGACTGGCCGCGTGCGCTGCGGGAGGCGGGTCTGGACCCCGACGCCCCGACCGCGTGGCTGGCCGAGGGTCTGCTGATGTACCTGCCCGCCGATGCCCAGGACCGGCTCTTCGAGCAGATCACCGCGCTCAGCGCGCCGGGTAGCCGCGTCTCGGTGGAGACGGTCGGGGTGCAGGCCGAGGAGCGGCGCGAGCAGATGCGGGAACGTTTCGAGAAGGTGCGCGCGCAGCTCGGCATGGAGGAGTCCGTCGACGTCGCGGAGCTGATGTACAACGACCCCGACCGCGCCGACGTCTCGGAGTGGCTCGACGCGCACGGGTGGCGGTCGACCGCGGTGACCTCCCAACAGGAGATGCGCCGGCTGGACCGCTGGGTGCTGCCCGAGGAGTACACCGACGACGACGGGTTCTCCGAGTTCGTCATCGCGTACAAGGAGTGAGAGAGCCCTTCTGGGCGGCCCAACCGGTTGGTTAGGATCGGGGCATTCCTCGGGTCAGGAAGGACTCCCCATGACCACCGATATCGCCACTCCGGCACAAGCCACCGAAGACATCCCCAGCATCGTGCGTCGCCTGCGCGAGACCTTCAAGACCGGCCGCACGAGGGACATCGAGTGGCGCATACGGCAGCTCAAGGCGATCGAACGCCTCGCCGTCGAGAACGAGGAGGCCATCGCCGCCGCGCTCGAACAGGATCTGGGGCGCAACCGCTTCGAGGCGTGGCTGGCCGACATCGCGAGCACCGCGGGTGAGGCCAAGGACGCCGCCAAGAACGTCAAGAAGTGGACCAAGCGCCGCTATCGGCTGCTCGAGATGTCGCAGCTGCCCGGCCGGGGCTGGGTCGAATACGAACCGTTCGGCACGGTGCTGGTCATCGGCGCGTGGAACTTCCCGTTCGTGCTCACGCTCGGCCCGGCGATCGGGGCGATCGCGGCGGGCAACACCGTGGTCCTCAAGCCCTCGGAGGTCTGTCCGGCGTCGTCGGCGCTGATGGCCGAACTGGTGCCGCGCTACCTCGACTCCGACGCGATCGCGGTGGTCGAGGGCGACGGTTCGGTCAGCCAGGAGCTGATCGCGCAGGGCTTCGACCACATCTGCTTCACCGGCGGCACCGAGATCGGCCGCAAGGTCTACGAAGGCGCCGCACCGCATCTGACGCCGGTCACGCTCGAACTCGGCGGGAAGAGCCCGGTGATCGTCTCCGCCGATGCCGACATCGATGTCGCGGCCAAGCGCATCGCGTGGACGAAGCTGATCAACTCCGGGCAGATCTGCATCGCGCCCGACTATGTGCTCGCCGACGCGAAGATCCGCGACAAGCTGGTCGACAAGATCAAAGAGGCGGTGACGACGTTCGAGTCGGAGAACCCCGGCGGCAAACGCATTGTCAACGAACGCCACTTCGGGCGGCTGACCGACGCGCTGGCCGCGACCAAGGGTGAGGTGGTCGTCGGCGGTGGTTCGGACGCGTCGAAGATCAGCATCCAGCCGACCGTCGTCGTCGACCCCGACCCGGCGGAACCGTTGATGACCGACGAAATATTCGGCCCGATCCTGCCCGTCGTGACCGTCCAATCACTTGACGATGCAATCAGTTTCGTCAATTCGCGGCCGAAACCGCTGGCGGCCTACCTGTTCACCAAGACCAAGAGCATCAGGGAACGGGTGATCAAGGAGGTGCCGGCCGGCGGGATGGTGGTCAACCACCTGCTGTTCCACTTCGCCACCAACAAGCTGCCGTTCGGCGGCGTCGGTCCCTCCGGCATGGGCGCCTACCACGGCCGCTACGGCTTCGAGCAGTTCAGTCACAAGAAGACCGTGATGACCAAGCCGACCCGACCCGATGTCGGCGCCTTCATCTATCCCCCGTATACAGAGAAGGCTCTCAAGCTCGCCAAACGTCTGTTTTAGCGATTCGGGTGTAGTTGGTGGCGGCCAGCGCAACCAACTACACCGAAATCGCGGATTGTGGAAAGGAACCCCATGCCAGGAGTGCAGGATCGCGTCGTCGTCGTCACCGGGGCCGGAGGCGGACTCGGACGCGAATACGCGTTGACGCTCGCCAAAGAGGGCGCCAGCGTCGTCGTCAACGACCTCGGTGGTGCCCGAGACGGCACCGGCGCCGGCCAGAACATGGCCGACCAGGTCGTCGCCGAGATCAAGGAGGCCGGCGGCCGCGCCGTGGCCAACTACGACTCGGTCGCCGAGCCCGAGGGCGCCGAGAACATCATCAAGACCGCGCTCGACGAGTTCGGCAAGGTCGACGGTGTGGTCTCCAACGCGGGCATCCTGCGCGACGGCACATTCCACAAGATGGAGTTCGCCAACTGGGACGCCGTGCTCAAGGTGCACCTGTACGGCGGCTACAACGTGATCCGTGCCGCATGGCCGCACTTCCGGGAGAACGGCTTCGGGCGCGTCGTGGTGGCCACCTCGACCAGCGGTCTGTTCGGCAACTTCGGCCAGGCCAACTACGGCGCCGCCAAGCTCGGCCTCGTCGGCCTGATCAACACGCTGGCCCAGGAGGGCGCGAAGTACAACATCAAGGCCAACGCCGTCGCCCCGATCGCGGCGACCCGGATGACGCAGGACATCCTGCCGCCGGAGGTCTTCGAGAAGCTGACGCCGGAATACGTTGCGCCCGTGGTGGCCTACCTGATGACCGAGGAACTGCCCGACACCGCTTCGGTGTTCATCGTCGGTGGCGGCAAAGTCCAACGGGTAGCGCTGTTCCAGAACGAGGGGCTCACCTTCTCCGAGGTTCCTTCTGTCGACGACATCGCCGCGAAGTGGGGCGAGATCACCGACCTGTCGGCGGCGCAGCGGGCCACCTTCAGCCTCGGCTGAGTTCGATGAAAGCGCTTGTCGCGCAGGAACTCACCGGACCGGCTGGACTTGCATACACCGACGTCGACGATGTCGGCGGCGAGGACGTCGTCGTTGTCGACGTCGGTGCGGCCGGGGTCAGCTTTCCGGACCTGTTGCTGCTGCGCGGGGAGTACCAGCTGCGGCTCGAACCGCCGTTCGTCCCCGGCATGGAGGTCGCCGGGGTGGTGCGATCGGCGCCGTACGAGTCCGAGTTCAAACCCGGGCAGCGGGTGACCGCGCTGTCGATGCTCGGCGGGTGGGCCGAGCGGGTGGCGGTGTCGCCTGAGAGCCTGACACCGACGCCTGAGAGCCTCGACGACGCGGAAGCCGTTGCGCTGCTGGGCAACTACCAGACGATGTACTTCGCGCTGGCCAAGCGGGGCGCGCTGCGGCCCGGCGAGACAGTGCTGGTGCTCGGGTCGGCGGGCGGTGTGGGCACCGCGGCGGTGCAGATCGCGAAGGCGTTGGGCGCCAAGGTTATCGCGATGGTGCACCGGCCGCACGCGATCGAATTCGTCGAGTCGCTGGGTGCCGACGTGGTGCTGCCGTTGACCGACGGGTGGCTGCAGGCGGTCAAGGACGCGACCGACGGCCGTGGCGTCGATCTGGTGGTCGACCCGATCGGCGGCGAGGCGTTCGACGATGCGATCCGAGCGCTTGCCGTGGAGGGCAGGCTGCTGGTGATCGGCTTTGCGGCGGGCGGGATTCCGACGGTGAAGGTGAACCGGCTGTTGCTGCGCAATGTGGCGGTGATCGGTGTGGGCTACGGCGAATACGTGAACCGCAAGCCAGGATCGCAGTCGGTCTTCGAGTTCGGCGTCGCGCAGCTCGTCGAGGCGGGATTGCGCCCGCCGCCGCCCATGCGCTACCCACTGTCGAAGGGCGCCGACGCGTTGCAGGCACTCGCCGACGGCGGCGTGCTCGGCAAGGTCGTGCTGGAGCCGTAGATGGCGAAGGCGCTGGCGTTCGACGTGTTCGGCACCGTCGTCGACTGGCGCTCCAGTGTCATCCGTGAACTGGATGAGTTCGGTCGCGCCCATGGCGTGCAACGGGATTGGGCCGCCTTCGCCGACGATTGGCGGGCCGGCTACCCGCCCGCGATGGACCGGGTGCGCCGCGGTGAGCTGCCGTGGACCACGATCGACGGCCTGCACCGCATGATCCTCGTCGAGCTGCTCGACACGGCGGGGGTCACGGGCGTCGATGCCGCGGCCGTCGACCATCTCAACCGGGCCTGGCACCGCCTCGACCCGTGGCCCGACGCCGTGGACGGCCTCACCCGGTTGAAGGCGCGCTACGTCATCACGACGCTGTCCAACGGGAACGTCTCGCTGCTGACGAATATGGCCAAGCGTGCGGGCCTGCCGTGGGACTGTGTGATCTCGGCCGAGCTGTTCCGCCACTACAAACCCGATCCCGAGGCCTATCTCGGCTGCGCCGAGCTGCTCGACGTCGCGCCCGGTGAGCTGATGCTGGTGGCCGCGCACGCCAGCGACCTGCGCGGCGCGAAGCGGGCGGGCCTGATGACCGCCTACGTCGACCGACCGCTGGAGTACGGGGCGGGCCGCCGCCGCCCGCCGAAGATCGAAGACGGCGAGTTCGACGTGATGGCAGCCGATTTCGCCGACCTGGCCGACCAGCTCGGAGCCTGAACCGCAGCGACTTGTGCGTGAAAACGATCGCTGAGCGATCGAAACCACTCACGAATCGCGGGGGTAGCGTGGGAGCGTGACCGATACGTCTTCGTTTCCGCCTGCGCTGCGCAGGGCGGTCGAGCTGTTCTCCGATCCGCCGGCGCGTCTCCAGGTCCGCGACGGCTACCTGGACCTGCTCGACGACGCGACATCGCCGCACCAGGCACCACCGGCGAACCGCGGTCTGATTCAGGCCGTGTGGGCGTCGGGCCCGGGGTCGATGTTCTACGACTACACCCAGGGCATCGTCCGCAGATTCGTGGGCGCGTGGCAGCTGCCGATCGACTGGCTCGCCATTCCGAAGGGCGGTATCGCGCTCGACATCGGAAGCGGGCCGGGCAACGTCACCGCCTCGCTGGCCCGCGCGGCGGGACCGGGCGGGTTGGCGCTGGGCATCGACATCTCGAGACCGATGCTGGCGCGGGCGGTCAGCGCGCAGGCCGGGCCCAACGTCGGATTCCTGCGGGCCGACGCGCAGCGGTTGCCGTTCCGGGACGAGACCTTCGACGCGGTGACGTCGCTGGCGGTGGTGCAGCTGATCCCCGAACCGTCGTCGGCGGTGGCCGAGATGTACCGCGTGCTGCGGCCGGGCGGCCGGATCGCGATCATGGCGCCCACGGTCGGCAAGGTGCCGCCGCCGCTGCGAATCCTGTCCAGCGGCGGGGCCCGCTTCTTCGCCGAAGACGAACTCGGCGACATGTTCGAGCAACGCGGGTTCGTCAGCGTGCGCACCAAGTCCATCGGCAACATCCAGTGGGTGCGGGCGCAGCGCCCGTAGATTCAACACATGACCACCGGCGGGATCGTGCTTGTCGCGTTGGCTATCGCGGTCGGCATCGTCGGCATCGTGGTGCCGGTGCTTCCCGGCACCCTGCTGGTCTTCGGGGCGATCGCGGTGTGGGCCGTCGTCGAGCAGGAACCAGCCGCGTGGGTGACGTTGGCCGTGGCGACCGTGCTGCTCGGTGCTGCGGCGCTGATCAAGTACACGTGGCCGGTGCGACGGATGCGGGAGGCCGATGTGCGCACCCTGAGCCTGGTCGCGGGCGGAGTGCTCGGCGTGGTCGGCTTCTTCGCGATCCCCGTGCTCGGACTCCCGATCGGCTTCGTGCTCGGCATCTATCTCGCTGAACTGACCAACCGGCACGACCGTCGCCTGGCGTGGGTATCGACGAAGCATGCGCTCAAGGGCGTCGCCTTGTCCGTCGGGGTCGAAATGGCCGGCGCGTTGCTCGCCACCGTCGTTTGGGCCATCGGGGTGTACCTGACGCAGTAGCTTGCAGGCATGGCCAAGCTGCGTTTCGGATACTTCATCGCACCGTTCCACCGCGCCGGCACCAACCCGACGCTCGCGCTGCAGCGCGATCTGGAGCTCATCGAGCACCTCGACGCGGTCGGCTACGACGAGGCGTGGATCGGCGAACACCATTCGGCGGGAAGCGAGATCATCAGCTCACCCGAGGTGTTCATCGCGGCGGCCGCGCAGCGCGCCAAGCGGATCCGGTTCGGCACCGGCGTCATCTCGCTGGCGTATCACAACCCGCTGTGGGCGGCCGACCGCCTGATGTTGCTCGACCACCTCACCCACGGGCGCATCATTGGCGGCATGGGGCCCGGGTCGCTTCCCACCGACTCGGCGATGATCGGCCTGACGCCCACCGACACCCGCGAACTGCTCGAGACCAACCTCGACATCGTCGTGCGGTTGCTCAAGGGTGAGGCGGTCTCGGCCAAGACCGCCACCCACGAACTCCACGACGCCAGACTGCAACTGGCGCCCTATGCGGAAGACGGGATCCCGCTGGCCGTCGCCGCGGTGGCCTCGCCGACCGGAGCGCGGCTGGCAGGCAAGCACGGAATCGGCCTGCTGTCGATCGGTGCGACGCTCGTCGTCGAGGGATTCGACGCGCTCGCCCACCACTGGGGGATCGCCGAGGAACGCGCGGCCGCGTTCGGCACCACAGTCGACCGCCGCAACTGGTCGCTGGTGTGCCCCATGCACATCGCCGAAACCGAGGAGCAGGCCCGCGCCGACGTGCGCTTCGGCCTCGAGCACTGGTACCGCTACTTCCAGAAGGTCGCGGCGTTCCCGCAAATGGAGGTGCCCGGCGAGAACCTCGATGAGGTCGTCGACATCATCAACGGCGCCGGCGCCGGCGTGATCGGCACACCCGACCAGGCGCGCGCGCAGGTGCAGCGGCTGTGGGACCAATCCGGCGGCTTCGGCTGCATGCTGCAGATGGGCCACGAATGGGCCAATCCCGCCGCCACCAAGCGCTCGGCGGAACTGTTCGCCGCCGAGGTCATCCCGCACTTCCAGGGTCAGGCCCAGCCGACGCTCGACGCCGCGGCACGGGCCCGCGACGTGCGCGACAACCTGGCCCAGACGCAGCTGTCCGCGATCGAGCACATGACGCAGAAGTATGAGGCCGAAAAAGGTGGGGCCTGACGGGGTTTCAGCCGAGAAGGACGGCGCGCAACTGCGCAACCTGATCGTCGGTGACGCCGGCGGCAGCGAGGTAGCCCCGAAGCGAGCCGTAATTCTCGACAATCGAACGTCGCGCGGTCTCGAGGTAGTCCTCGCGCACGCCGAGCACCTCCTCGGTGAGCCGCGCCTCGGCGAAGGTGACGATCTCGTCGGTGGTGTCCTCCGACCGGTTGCGGATCGACTCGAGGATGCTTTCGCGCAGCTGTGACACCGCCTCATTGCTGCGCAGGAAGTCGGCCACGATGGCGTCGCGCTGCACACCGACCGCCTCGAGCACCGTCGCGACCGTGAACCCCGTGCGGTCCTTACCCGCGAAGCAGTGGGCGATGACCGGGCGCTGGCCGGCGAGCATCGAAACCACCTGGCGCACGGCCAGATGTGCACCGGGCAGCGTGGGGAACTTCTGGTACTCCTCGGTCATGAAGCGACCCGCGGCCACCGCGACGTCCTCGTCCTCGGGTTTCTCGGTCATCATGCGCTGGAAACTCTGCTCATGCGGGGCCTCCGCGCCGGGCTTGGCCAACTCGTGAAACGGCAGCCGGTGTATCACGATGCTGTCGGGCACCCGCCCCGGTCCGCGCCGCTCGACCTCACGATCCGAGCGCAGATCGGCGACGTCGGTGATATTCAAGCGGCGCAACAGCTCCCGGCCGGCCTCGTCCAGACCGCTCAGCTCGCTGGACCGGAAGAACTGCCCAGGTCTGATGCCGGTCTCCTCGGCGATGTCGCGGAAGTTCCACGCGCCTGACAGGGCGTCGGGGTTGCCCGCCACCTATCCGGCCCCTCCGGCCACAGCCGCGCCTTCGGTCGCCGCGGTGGCGAAAGGGCTTTTCTCCCTGCCGAGTTCGGCTCGGGCGATGGTCCGCATGTGCACCTCATCCGGCCCGTCGAACAGCCGCATCGCCCGGTGCCAGGCGTACAGGCGCGCCAGCGGCACGTCGTCGGATACGCCCATGCCGCCGTGCACCTGGATGGCGCGGTCGATGACGTCGCACGCCATCTGCGGGGCGACCGCCTTGATCTGAGCGACCAGGACCTGAGCGTCCTTGCTCTTGTTGCCCTGCTCGTCGATGGTCCACGCCGCCTTGTGGCACAGCAGGCGGGCCTGGTCGATCTGGTTGCGCGACTTGGCGATCGACTCGCGCACCACACCCTGCTCGGACAGCGGCTTGCCGAACGCCACGCGCTTCTGCACGCGGTCGATCATCAACGCCAGCGCCCGCTCGGCGGCGCCGATCGCGCGCATGCAGTGGTGGATACGGCCGGGACCAAGGCGGGCCTGGGCGATCGCGAACCCGCTGCCCTCTTCGTGGAGCAGGTTCTCGGCCGGCACCCGCGCGTTGTCGAAGACGATCTCGCAATGCCCGTGCTGGTCTTGGTAGCCGAACACCGGAAGCGAACGCTGGATGTCGACGCCCGGGGTGTCGGTCGGCACGAGGATCATCGACTGCTGCTGGTGGCTGGCCGCATCCGGATTCGTGCGGCCCATCACGATCATGATCTTGCAGCGCGGGTCGGCCGCGCCGGTGATCCACCACTTGCGACCGTTGATGACGTAGTCGTCCCCGTCGCGCAGCATCGTGGTCTCGATGTTGCGGGCGTCGCTGGAGGCGACGGCGGGTTCGGTCATCGCGAAGGCGCTGCGGATCTCGCCGGCCAGCAGCGGTTCGAGCCATTGCTTGCGCTGCTGCTCATTGGCGAACAGGTGCAGCGTTTCCATGTTGCCGGTGTCGGGGGCCGCGCAGTTGGTGACCTCGGGCGCGATCTCCATGCTCCAACCGGTCAGCTCGGCCAGCTGCGCGTACTCGAGGTTGCTCAGACCCGACTCGGCGGGCAGAAACAGGTTCCACAGCCCGCGTTCCTTCGCGAGCTTTTTGAGGTCCTCGACGATCGGCGGGACGGTGTGGTCCTTGGGTCCCGCCTCTTCGCGGTAGCGGTCGTACTCGGCTTCGGCGGGGAAGACGAATTCCGTCATGAAGTCGCCCAGGCGCTGGTGATAGTCCTGGGCCTTGGCCGACATCGCGAAGTCCATGCCCGCCACGATATGTCACCTCCTCAGACGGGTTTGTGCTGTGTCGGGCTTTGCCCGGACTCCCACTTGGCCTGCAGGCTGCGGGTCACCCGGGCGCCCGCGGCGTATTCGACCTGGAAGGTCGTACCGTCGTCGAGCTCGTAGGTGATGACGGCCGTGCCGTCGTTGACGTCCTTGTGCACCACCTTGGATGGGACGGGTTCAGCGCCGCGGTCGACGAGGACGATGTCGCCGGGCGTGACGTCCTCGATGCGGTCGTTCTCGGAGATGTTCGACATCTGACGACCGTAGCAACGCCGCGGGCGCGACGGTTCGCGCACTCTCCGATGCCTCCGTCTGGCTGGACCCCGAAATATGCTGACAGCGAACCCATTTCACGGCGCCGGTGTGGCCACAATCACGTTCGTTTAGCTTGCCTTCGCACCGAGAAAGGCCGAGGATCGAATACGTAATCTGGACTGAATCCAAACTAAGCGATAAGGATGGTGCTCGCGAATGGCATTGTTGACAATCGGTGACCAGTTCCCCAGGTACGACATGGCGGCGGTGGTCGGCGGTGACCTCTCCGAGGTCGATGCCAAGCAGCCCGACGACTATTTCACCCGCGTGACCAGCGAGGACCACGAGGGCAAGTGGCGGATCGTCTTCTTCTGGCCGAAGGACTTCACCTTCGTGTGCCCGACGGAGATCGCCACGTTCGGCAAGCTCAACGACGACTTCGAGGACCGCGACGCGAAGGTCATCGGCGTGTCCGTCGACAACGAGTTCGTCCACTTCCAGTGGCGCGCCCAGCACGAGGACCTCAAGAAGCTGCCGTTCCCGATGGCTTCGGACCTCAAGCGCGAGTTGTCGCTGGCGACCGGTGTGCTCAACGCCGACGGCGTGGCCGACCGGGCGACGTTCATCATCGACCCGAACAACGAGATCCAGTTCGTGTCGGTGACGGCCGGGTCCGTGGGCCGCAACGTCGACGAGGTGCTGCGCGTGCTCGATGCGCTGCAGTCCGACGAGCTGTGCGCCTGCAACTGGAAGAAGGGTGATCCCACGATCAAGCCGGCTGAGCTGCTGGCAGAGGCGGTGTAACCATGAGCATCGACAACATCAAGGAAGCGCTTCCGGAGTACGCCAAGGACCTGAAGCTCAACTTCGGCAGCATCGTCAAGACGACCGAGCTGTCCGAGGAGCAGTTGTGGGGCGCCCTGGTGGCGACCGCCGCGGCGACCAAGAACGAGCGACTGCTGCGTGAGATCGCCGAGGACGCGCTGGACATCCTGAGCCAGGAGGCCTACAACGCCGCCCTCGGTGCGGCCGCGATCATGGGGATGAACAACGTCTTCTACCGCACCAAGGGCCAGCTCGACGGCGCCTATGACGACCTGCGGGCCGGGCTGCGGATGAACATCATCGGCAATCCCGGTGTGGCCAAGGAGGACTTCGAGCTGTGGTCGCTGGCGGTGTCGGCGATGAACGGATGCGGCCATTGCGTCGCAGCGCACGAGAAGACCCTGCGCGACGCTGACGTCTCCCGCACGGTCATCTTCGAGGCGATCCGGTTGGCCTCGATCGTCTCCGGCGTGGGCCAGGCGCTGCAGACCGCCGAGGTGCTGACCTCGGTCTGATCGAACACATTAAAGCGGGGGCACCGAATCTCGGTGCCCCCGCTCTGGTGTCTCGCCTCAACGGTAGTAGCCCGGCTCCTCGACCTGGATGTGGTCGATCCGGTGGCCGTGCGTTCCGTTCTGAACCGACGGAGCGTGGACGCTGGGCGTCGCGACGATGCCCGGCCGCGGCGTGTTGTCGGGGGAGTAGGTACCCGCGCTGGCGGCTCCGGCGAAACCGAGTGCCCCGGCGAGGATTCCGGCCCCGAGGACCGGCAGCGCGACGAAGCGGGCGAGGCGGCGATTGGTGTTGGTGGTCATTTCGAATCTCCTTTGATCCTTGCTGTTCTTGTTCTGACCACCGGCTTGTTCCGGCGATGACTCAAGAGTGCTGCAACACAATCGCGCTGTATGTCGGGAAACCGGTGGGCGATCGGGATGAATCTCGTGTCCCCCAAATAGGGGAAGCGGACGCCCCGCTATGCCAAGCTGACACCCGTGGCGAGCGGTACGACCGGTGACAAGGTCCGGGTGGTGGTGGGAGACGACCATCCGATGTTTCGCGACGGAGTGGTCCGAGCGCTGGTGTCCAGCGGCCAGATCGAGGTGGTGGCGGAGGCCGACGACGGCGCGACCGCTCTCGAAGCGATCCGCTCACATTCCCCGCAGGTGGCCCTGCTGGACTACCGGATGCCCGGCATGGACGGGTCCGAGGTGGCGGCCGCTGTCATACGGGACGAACTGCCCACGCGGGTGTTGCTCATCTCCGCGCACGACGAGTCCGCGATCGTCTATCAGGCACTGCAGAACGGTGCAGCGGGATTCCTGCCCAAGGAGTCCACTCGGGCGGAGCTTGTCAATGCGGTGCTCGATTGCGCCAAGGGCCGAGATGTCGTCGCACCGAGCCTGGCCGCCGGCCTGGCTGGTGAGATCCGCAAGCGCTCTGAATCCAACGGTCCGACGCTGAGCCCGAGGGAACGCGAGGTGCTCCGACTGATCGCGTCCGGGACCAGCATCCCGGCGATGGCAAAGCAGCTGTTCCTGGCGCCATCGACGGTGAAGACCCACGTGCAGCGGCTCTATGAGAAGCTCGGCGTCAACGACCGCGGCGCGGCGGTCGCCGAGGCGATGCGCCGCAAGCTGCTGGACTGACACCGTCGTGCTGAACCGGATCGCGAGCTTCTTCGCCGCGGAGCCCGTGCGCGTTTCCGCGGTCCTGCGGCTACCGCTGCTCGCGCTGATCGGGGTGCTGGTGGTGATCTGGGAGGTCGACCACTGGCTTCCCGGGCTGTACGCGGTGGTGCTCGGGATATGGGCGGTCGCGGCCGTGCTGTGGCTCGTCGCGGTGTTGCGCGGCCCGGTGCCCTGGTGGGCAGGCTGGGCGTCCACCGGCGTGGACGTCCTGATGATCCTGGTGCTGTGCCTGGTCTCCGGTGGCGCCACCGCCGCGCTGCTCCCCGTCTTTTTCCTGCTGCCCATCGCGGTCGCGTTCCAGGACCGGCCCATGCTGACCGCGCTGCTCGGAATCGGCACGGCGACGGCCTATCTCGGGGCATGGGTGGTGTACTCGAAACGCGACGACTCGGTCGGGTTGCCGAATGTCGTCTACACCCACTTCGGCTTCCTGCTGTGGGGTGCGGTGGCGATGACGGCACTGTGCGTCGTGCTGGTCCGTCGCCAGGCGCGGGTGGCGAAGCTGCAGGCGGTGCGGCGCCAACTGGTCTCCGAGGCGATGCAGGCCGACGAGCGCCACAACCGGGAGGTCGCCGAGAACCTGCACGACGGACCACTGCAGACACTGCTCGCGGCGCGTCTGGACCTCGACGAACTTCAGGAGAACAACGACGATCCCGCGCTGGAGGCGCTTCGCGACGCGTTGCAACAGACCGCCGCGGCGCTGCGTTCGACGGTGACCCAACTGCATCCACAGGTGCTGGCTCAACTGGGCCTCACCCCGGCGCTACGAGAGCTGTTGCGCCAGTTTGAATCTCGGACTCACTATGAGATCGAGGCGGACCTCGACGACGTCGGCAAGCCCGAATCGCAGCAGTTGCTCCACCGGGCGGCCCGCGAACTGCTGGCCAACATCCACAAGCACGCCGACGCGACGATGGTGCGGGTGGGGCTCTCGCGCGAAGACGACCGGGTCGTGCTGACGGTCTCCGACGACGGCAAGGGGTTCGACCCGGCGATCATCGAGCAGTACGTCGCCGACGGTCATATCGGACTGGGCTCGCTGCTGGCCCGGTTCGACGCCATGGGCGGGTCGCTGGAGGTGAGTTCGGAGGAAGGGCATGGCACACGGGTCACGGTCACCTCGCCGCCCGAACCGTCGCTCGGTGAACCGGCCGAGATCAGGACGTGAGGCCGCGGGCGATGACGAGGCGCTGAATCTGGTTGGTGCCCTCGAAGATCTGGGTGATCTTCGCTTCCCGCATGTAGCGCTCGACGCGGTAGTCGCGGGTGTAACCGGCACCGCCGAACACCTGCACCGCGTCGGTGGTCACCTTCATCGCGGCGTCGGTGGCGATCAGCTTGGCGACGCTGGCCTGCTGTGAGTACGGCCGGCCTTGGTCGCGTCGACGCGCCGCGTCCAGGTACGTAGCCCGCGCACTGGCGACCGCGGCGGCCATGTCGGCCACCAGGAAGCCGAGCCCCTGATGGTCGATGATCTTGCGCCCGAACGTCGTTCGCTCGTTGGCGTAGGCGACGGCCTCGTCGAGCGCGGCCTGGGCCAGCCCGGTGGCGACCGCGGCGATGCCCAACCGCCCGGAATCCAGTGCGGAGAAAGCGATCTGCAGGCCTTGGCCCTCGGCTCCGATCAGCCGGTCGGCGTCGATGTGGGCGTCGGAGTAGAACGCCGACGTGGTCGGGATCGCGTGCAGGCCCATTTTCTCCTCGGGCTTTCCGAAGCTCAGCCCGGGCAGGCCGCCGGGTACCAGGAAGCACGAAATGCCCTTCGAGCCTTCGCCCGTGCGCGCGAACAACGTGTAGAAATCGGCACGCCCGCCGTGGGTGATCCAGGACTTGGAGCCGTTGATGACATAGCCGTCTTCGGCTTTGGCCGCCGCGCAGCGCAGCGCCGCGGCATCCGAACCGGCCTGTGGCTCCGACAGGCTGTAGGCGCCGATCTGCTCACCGGACAGCATGCCGGGCAGCCAGCGCCGCTTCTGCTCGTCGGAGCCGAACATCAACAGCGGATGTGACGACAGGCTGTGCACGCTGACCGCCACCGCGACAGCCGCCCACCGAGCCGCCAGCTCCTCGAGGACCTGCAGGTAGACCTCGTAGGGTTGGCCACCGCCGCCCCACTCCTCGGGCTGGGGCAGGCTCAGCAGTCCGGCCGCACCCAGTTGCGCCATCACGCCTTCGGGATAGCGCTCGGCCTTCTCGTGGTCGTCGACGATCGGGTCGAGCACCTTGTCGGCGATGTCGCGCGTCAGCGCGATCAGATCATCGGCGTCCGGGGTGGGCAGCAGCCGGTCGACAGCCATCCGATGGCCTCCCGTGGTTGTACTGGTCGAGACCACCATAGGCGGGCCCGGCCGGCGGCCACCGCGCCGTCAGTCGCTGCGTCGCCACCAGGCGGCGAAGTACAGCACCATCGCCCCGGTCAACGCGAGCAGCACCCACAGCACGAGGATCTGGTCGATCCACGCGCCCGGCGGCGGCGCGCCGGGCATGAAGTTGCGGATGGGGATGATCGCGAACAGCGATGCGGCGTACCACGTGCCGAAGGGCGGGAGGAAGTTGCGCCGCCCACGCAGCATCTCGATCGATACGAAGAGAGCCAGCGCGGGCAGGGTGATCAACACCAGGCACAGGCCCACATCGAAGGCGAGCGGTCCCTTCGCCCGCTTCAACGTCAGCGTCTCGTAGTCGCCGTCGTCAGCCGACTGGGTGGCCGGCCCGCTTCGCGTGCTGGTGATGTCCCACCCGTCGAGTCCGCCGGTCACCACCACCCGGGCGGGCTCGAACGTGCGGTCGTCACCGCTTCCGACGATGATGTCGGCCCCCAGAGCGCCGACCGTGTACGAGTCGAAGGGCCACTTGTCCGGGTCGCCCTTCGCGGACAGCGTGGCGTTGATCTGGGCAGGCAACTGCCCCTTCGGCGTCTGCAGGTCTTCGATGTCGATGTTGATCTCGTTGATGAACAGCCGCACCGCGATATCGGTGTTGACCACGTTGAGGTCGTCGTTCATGTGGTTGTCCGACGGGAAGACCACGACCTTGACGTCGATCTGGTTGGCGACCGTGTGCAGTTCCGACAGGGTGACCTGGACGATGTTGTCGCCGCTGTCGCCGAGGTCGGGAGGACCCAAGGAGACGGGCTCACCGGAGAGATAGTGATAACCCACGAGCGACGCGATGTAGACGACCAGGATGATCAGCACCGTGGCGATGTCGGCCAGCCGTGCGCGTCGGCGATTGCGGGACTTCGGCGACGAGTCTTCCGGCACCTTCGGGATGCTAGTTCGCGCGGGCACCGTTTCCGGTGCGCCGTGCCGGTGGAAATCCGCGACTGGCCGTACCGATTTAGATGTGACCAGCGGTAGCGGTTAAGGTGTTCCGTCATGACAGAGCAGACGCATGCTGATGTCGCCGGCGGGGCAGCCCCGACGGTCGGGGTGGTACGCGAATCAGAAGCCGACGAGCGCCGCGTCGCACTGGTGCCGAAGGCCGTCGCGTCGCTGGTGAAGAGTGGTGTGGCCGTCGTCGTGGAATCCGGCGCGGGCGAGCGGGCCCTTCTGCCCGACGACCTCTACACCGCAGCGGGCGCGACGATCGGTGACGCATGGAGCACCGACGTCGTGGTCAAAGTTGCGCCGCCGACCGCCGAAGAGGTCGCCAAGCTCACGAGCGGGCAGACCCTGATCGGTTTCCTCGCCCCACGCAACGACGACAACCAGATCGCCGCCCTGAAGGCCGCAGGTGTGCAGGCCTTCGCCGTCGAGGCGATCCCGCGCATCTCGCGCGCCCAGGTGATGGACGCGCTGTCGTCACAGGCCAACGTCGCGGGCTACAAGGCCGTGCTGCTGGCGGCTTCGGAGTCGACGCGGTTCTTCCCGATGCTCACCACGGCCGCAGGCACCGTGAAACCGGCCTCGGTGCTGGTGCTCGGTGTCGGCGTGGCGGGTCTGCAGGCGCTGGCCACCGCCAAGCGGCTCGGCGCACGCACCACCGGCTACGACGTGCGTCCCGAGGTGGCCGATCAGGTCCGCTCGGTCGGCGCGCAGTGGCTCGAGCTCGGCATCGAGGCGGCCGGGGAGGGCGGCTACGCCCGCCAGCTGTCCGACGAGGAACGCGCGCAACAGCAGAAGGAACTGGAGCAGGCGATCACCGGCTTCGACGTCGTGATCACCACCGCGCTGGTGCCCGGCAGGCCGGCGCCCCGACTGGTGACCGCCACCGCGGTCGAGGGGATGAAGCCGGGCAGCGTGGTCGTCGACCTCGCCGGCGAGACGGGCGGCAACTGCGAGCTCACCGAGCCGGGGCAGACCGTGGTCCGCCACGGCGTCACGATCGCCGCACCGCTGAACCTTCCGGCCACCATGCCCGAACACGCCAGCGAGCTGTACTCGAAGAACCTGACCTCGCTGCTGGAGCTCCTGATCAGCGACGGCAAGCTCATGCCCGATTTCGATGACGAGGTGGTGGCGGCCTCCTGCGTCACCCGGGGAGAAAACTGATGTACGACAACCTGCTGGCCAATCTCGCGATCCTGGTGCTCGCCGGGTTCGTCGGGTTCGCCGTGATCTCCAAGGTGCCCAACACCTTGCACACACCGCTGATGTCGGGCACCAACGCCATCCACGGCATCGTGGTGCTCGGTGCGCTGATCGTGCTGGGTGATCTGCCCGCAGACGCGCCATGGGGTGTGCGGACGATCGCGTTCGTGGCGCTGATCTTCGGCACCCTCAACGTGATCGGCGGCTTCCTGGTCACCGACCGGATGCTGGGGATGTTCAAAGGGCGGAGGCCCGCCCAGAACACCGAGCCCAAAGCTGTTGAGGCGGCTGACAAGTGAACTATCTCGTCACCGTCCTCTATATCGTCGCGTTCTCCCTGTTCATCCTCGGCCTGTCCGGGCTGACCGGGCCCAAGACCGCGGTGCGGGGCAACTGGATCGCCGCGACCGGTATGGCCATCGCCGTGATCGCCACGCTGATCAAGGTGCGCGACACCGCGCCGATCAACTGGGTGCTGATCGCGGCCGGATTGGCGCTCGGTGTGATTCTCGGTGTGCCACCGGCCAAGAAGACCAAGATGACCGCGATGCCGCAGTTGGTGGCGCTGTTCAACGGCGTCGGCGGCGGCACGGTCGCGTTGATCGCGTGGGCGGAGTTCATCGAGACCGACGGCTTTGCGCATTTCACGCCCGACCAGCATCCGACGGTGGCGTTGGTGGCGGGGTCGCTGCTGGCCGCGATCATCGGATCGGTGTCGTTCTGGGGTTCGCTGGTGGCGTTCCTCAAACTGCAGGAGTCGATCCCCAAAAACGTCGAGAAGCGACTTGTCGCTTCCGCGAAGGTGTTCCAGGCCGCCAATGTGGTGCTGCTGCTCGGTGCGACCGCCGCCGCGATCTACATCGGGCTCAACGCCGGCACGGGTAGCCCCGGGTGGGCAATCGCGTTGGTCCTGGTGTTCGCCGGCCTGATGGGCCTGTTCGTGGTGTTCCCGATCGGCGGTGCGGACATGCCGGTCGTCATCTCGTTGCTCAACGCGCTGACTGGATTGTCCGCGGCCGCAGCGGGTCTGGCGCTGGACAACACCGCGATGATCGTCGCGGGCATGATCGTCGGCGCATCGGGTTCGATCCTGACCAACCTGATGGCCGTGGCGATGAACCGGTCGATCCCGGCGATCGTGTTCGGCTCCTTCGGCGGCGGCGCCGAGGCGGTGGCCGGGCCGGGCGGCGACCAAGGCACGGTCAAGACCACCTCGGCCGCGGACGCCGCGATCCAGATGGCCTACGCCAACCAGGTGATCGTCGTCCCGGGTTACGGCCTGGCCGTCGCGCAGGCCCAGCACACCGTCAAAGAGATGGCCGACCTGTTGGAAAGCAAAGGCGTCGAGGTGAAGTACGCCATCCATCCCGTCGCGGGCCGTATGCCCGGGCACATGAACGTGCTGCTGGCCGAGGCCGATGTCGAGTACGACTCGATGAAGGAGATGGACGACGTCAACGGCGAATTCGGCCGCACCGACGTCACTTTGGTCATCGGCGCCAACGACGTCACCAATCCGGCCGCGCGTAACGACCCGTCGAGCCCGATTCACGGTATGCCGATCCTCAACGTCGACGAGTCGCGGTCGGTGATCGTGCTCAAGCGGTCGATGAACGCGGGCTACGCGGGTATCGAGAACCCGCTGTTCTTCCTCGACCAGACCTCGATGCTGTTCGGCGACGCCAAGAAGTCGGTCACCTCGGTGATCGAGGAACTCAAGGCGCTCTAGCGCCACCTGCGAGCCGTAAGCTCAAGCGGGTGACGGAGCGACGTTCGCCGGTCGAGGTCCTGCTGGCCCGTGCGGGCGGCCTCGCGATCCGCACGGCGCTGCGCACGCTGCCACGCGCTGCCTGACAGCGGGCGATTCAGCCGGCGCCGGTCGGGTAACCGGACGGCATGGACATGCACGCGCTTCTTCAGATGCCCGAATCGGCCGACTCACTCGACGCGGTCGCGGACCGGACGGCCGATGCCGTCGACCGGATGCTCGGTGACGGCGCGTTGGCACGGGGACTCCGCGGCTCGTGGCTGGGTCACCCCACACATCCGCTGATGGTCACCCTGCCGATCGGCGCGTGGATGTCGTCGATGGTGCTGGATCTGGTGTTCAAGGACCGCGACGCCGCGCGGCAGCTGATCGCGATCGGGTTGGCCGCGACACCGCCCGCGGTGCTGGCCGGGCTGGCGGAGTTCCCCACGCTCGGGAAGCGGCAGAGGCGGGTCGGGCTTTTGCACGCGGCGGGCAACACCGTCGCGGCAGTGTCGTTCTGGGTGGCCTATCGGAAGTACAAGCGCGGGAAGGTGGGTGCGGCGCGCGCGTTCAGCGTCCTCGGGTTGACCGCGGTCTCAGTGGGCGGCGCGCTCGGCGGACATCTGTCCTACGCCCAGGGCGCGGGCGTGCACCGCTGGCAGTTGACGGGTTAAACCGGCGGATAGGCCGGTGGCGGGTAAACCCCGCGGAGAATCCAGGCGAACCAGTTGATGCCGTATTCCAGCTCGTCGCTCGCGTCATAGTCCGGATTCGGATCCATGGGGTCACCTCTCGAGTACGGGCCGGTTATGAACGAAGTCTAGACCCGCCCTGCGGTCGGCGACACCCCCAACACCTACACTTCCAACCAGTTGATTGACCCCCGGACGACGTTCCGGCCTGCATATAGTGAGTCGCCATGCCCTCTGTGGACGCCGCCACCCCGAACGGGAGGACCCGTCGCGACGAGTTGTTGGCCGTCGCGACCAAGCTCTTCGCCGCGCGCGGCTACCACGGCACCCGGATGGACGACGTCGCCGACGCGGTCGGCCTGAACAAGGCGACCGTCTACCACTACTACGCCAGCAAGTCGCTGATCCTCTACGACATCTACAAGGGTGCCGCCGACTTCACCGTCGATGCGCTGCACGACGACCCGTCGGCGTCCGCGCGCGAAACGATCTACCACTTCACCCGCCGGTTGCTCGTCGGCATCGCCAGCGACATCGAACGCGCCGCCGTCTACTTCCAGGAGGGCCCCTACATCGGCGAGTGGTTCACCGAAGACCAGGTGGCCTATATCCGGGAGAAGGAGACGCAGGTCTACGAACACGTCCGCGACGTCATCGATCGTGGCATCGCCAGCGGCGAGTTCTACGACTGCGATTCGCACGTCCTCGCGCTCGGCTACATCGGCATGACACTGGGCGCCTACCGCTGGCTGCGGCCGCACGGCAGGCGCACCGCACAGGAGATCGCGGTCGAGTTCAGCACGGCGCTGCTGCGCGGTCTGATCCGTGACGAGACCGTGCGCACCGAGTCGCCGCTGGGCATCGAGGTCGACGCGTTGCCCGGGGAACCCGACACCGCGACCGCACCGTGAAATCGCTTCTGCTGTCCCGCCGTGACCTTGAATTCCTGCTCTACGAGTGGCTGTCGGTCGAGGAGTTGACCGAGCGCGAGCGGTTCGCCGAACACTCGCGCGAGACCTTCGACGCGGTGCTCGACTTGTGCGAGCAATTGGCGACGCGGTACTTCGCGCCGCACAACAAGAAGAGCGACGCCAACGAGCCCACCTTCGACGGCGAGAAGGTGACCGTCATCCCCGAGGTCAAGGAGGCCTGGGATGCGTTCGCCGAGGCCGACCTCATCGCGATGTCGATGGAACACCGTCTCGGCGGCGCGCAGCTGCCCGCGGCCGTGGCGCAGGCCGCGTTCGCCTGGTTCTCGGCGGCCAACCTGAGTACGACGGGCTATCTGATGTTGACGATGGCCAACGCCAACCTGCTGGCCCGCTTCGGCACCGACGAGCAGGTCGAGGAGTTCGTCAAACCGATGCTGGCCGGGCGGTTCTCGGGCACCATGGCGTTGTCGGAGACCCAGGCGGGTTCGTCGCTGGCCGACATCGTCACCCGCGCCGAACCGGCCGACGACGGCACCCACCGGCTGTTCGGATCGAAGATGTGGATCTCGGGCGCCGAACACGAACTGACCGACAACATCGTCAACCTGGTGCTCGCCAAGATCCCCGGCGGCCCACCGGGAACCAAGGGCATCTCGTTGTTCATCGTGCCCAAGTACCTGCCCGGCGCCGACGGTGCGATCGGTGAACGCAACGACGTCGTGCTGGCCGGGCTGAACCACAAGATGGGTCAACGTGGCATCACGAACACGGTGCTCAACCTCGGCGAGGGCGCGTACACACCCGGCGGGAAATCCGGCGCGGTCGGATACCTCGTCGGTGAGCCGCACCGCGGGATCGCCTACATGTTCACGATGATGAACGAGGCGCGCCTCGGCGTCGGGATGGGTGCGGTGGCGCTCGGTTACACCGGCTATCTCAAGTCGGTTCAATACGCCCGCGAGCGCCCACAGGGGCGACCGGTCAGCGACAAGGACCCGTCGACGCCCCAGGTGCCGATCATCGAGCACGCCGATGTCAAGCGGATGCTGTTGGCCCAGAAGGCCTATGCCGAAGGCGGGTTGGCGTTGCTGCTGTACTGCGCCAAGCTCGTGGACCTCCAGCACAGCGCGGCCTCCGGTGAGGAGCGCAACAGCACCACGTTGCTGCTCGAGATGCTGACACCGGTCGGCAAGAGTTGGCCCTCGCAATGGTGTCTGGAGGCCAACAGCCTGGCGATTCAGGTGCACGGCGGCTACGGCTACACCCGCGAATACGACGTCGAACAGCACTACCGCGACAACCGGCTCAACCCGATCCACGAAGGGACACACGGCATCCAGAGCCTGGACCTGTTGGGCCGCAAGGTCCCTGCGCGCGGAGGTGCCGGGCTGGCGGCGCTGGGTGCGGCCATCGGGGCGACGGTGACCGAGGCCGGTCCGCTCGGCGGTCGGATCGCCGAACACGCAAGCCTGTTGGACGCCGCATGGCAGCGCCTGGCCGCCGTCACTGCCGAGATGTTCGGCTCCGGCGACGTCGAGGCCGCGATGGCCAACAGCGTGATCTACCTCGAGGCGTTCGGCCACATCGTCGTGGCCTGGATGTGGCTGCAGCAGGAGATCGCCGCGCACGGCCGCAGCGGGGAGTTCTATGACGGCAAGCGCCAAGCCGCCCGCTACTTCTTCCGGTACGAACTGCCCAAGACCGCACCGCAACTCGACCTGCTCGCCAGCCTCGACCGCACGACGCTGGAGATGCGCGACGGCTGGTTCTGACGCCTAGTCGAACCGGATGACCTGGCGTACCGCCCGGCCATCGGCCAGTTCGTCCATGCCGGAATTGATTTCGTCGAGCGTGATCGTCGACGACACCAGCGACTCGACCGGCAACCGTCCCGCACGCCACAGGCCGACGAAGTGGGGGATCTCGCGCGAAGGCACCGCCGAACCGAGGTAGCTGCCGATCAGCGAGCGCCCCTCGGCGACAAAACCCAACGGCGACAAGGACACCCGCGCATCGGGTGGAGGCAGGCCGACCGTGACCGTGCGCCCGCCCGCGGCGGTGAGCGCCACCGCGGTTTCCAGGGCGCTCGGATGTCCGACCGCCTCGATCACGACGGCCGCTTTGCACCCCTTGTCCTGAGCATCTTCCGGGGTGTAGGCCTCGTGCACCCCGAGGCCGCGGGCCCGCTCGAGTTTGTCGGGCAGTTGGTCGATGCCGACCACACGGACGTCGTCGGCAGCCAGTGCGGTGAGCACCGCGGCCATCCCGACACCGCCGAGGCCGACGACGGCCACGGTGTCGCCCGCTCGCGGTCGGCCGGCGTTGATCACCGCACCGCCCCCGGTCAGCACCGCGCAGCCCAGTAGCGACGCCACCGCCGCGGGCACGTCGTCGGGCACCGGCACGACCGAACGGCGGTCGACGACCGCGTGGGTTGCGAAACCGGAGACGCCGAGATGGTGATGGACCGGCTCGCCGTCGCGCGACAACCGGCGCTCACCGGTCATCAGCGTGCCCGCCCCGTTGGCCGCCGAACCCGGCTCGCAGGGCGTGAGACCGTCGGTCGCACACGCCGGACACTCACCGCACCGGGGCAGGAACGTCATCACCACGCGGGCGCCGACCTCCAGGTCGGAGCCGCCTGCGCCGATCTCCTCGACGACCCCGGCCGCCTCATGGCCGAGAAGCATGGGCACGGGCCGCACACGGTTGCCGTCGACCACCGACAGGTCGGAGTGACACAGACCCGCGGCCTCCACCCGCACCAGCAGTTCCCCAGGGCCGGGCGTGGCGAGGTCGAGTTCGCCGACCGCCAAGGGTTTCGACTCCGCATACGGCCTCGGCAGGCCGATCTGTTGGAGTACGGCGCCGCGGATTCTCATCTCTACAGCTTGCCGTCCCGTCGGTGGCGCCGACAATCCGCTTGCGTGGTCAAGGCGGCAATCCCCCGACCGGGTTCGCATTACGCTGCTGACGTGCTGGAAAGGTCCGAGATTCGGTTCCTGCCCGTCGGCGGACGCCGCATCGCGTACGAGGTGCGCGGCAGCGGCCCTCCGCTGATCGCTCCGGCGTGGTGGGTCAGCCACCTCGAACTCGACTGGCAGAACCCCGACTTCCGTCGATTCTGGGAGGGAATCGCCGACGGATACACCTTGATCCGCTACGACCGGCTCGGGGTCGGTATGTCCGACCGCACGCTGCAGGACTCCGATCTGAGTCTCGACGACGAGGTCGCGACGCTGCGCTCGCTCGCCGACGAGCTGGGACTCGAACGCGTTTCGCTCATCGGCGGCTCGTCGGGGAGTTGCACGGCAGTGGCGTTTGCCGCGGCATTCCCCGAGCGTCTAGAGCGGTTGGTGTTGTACGGGTCATATGCGGACGGAACGGAACTCACGACGCCGGGTGTCGGTGGAGCGATATTGGCTGCGATACAAGCACATTGGGGTCTGGGGTCGCGCCTTCTCGGCGACATCTTCCTCGGCAGGGCCGACGCCGACGAGCACGAGCGTTTCGCCCGGCTACAGCGTGAGGCGGCGACGGCCGAAACCGCCGCCGCCGTGTTGGCTCTCGTCTACCGCCTCGACGTTCGTGACCATCTCGAGCGCGTCCGCGCCCCAACACTGGTGGTGCATCGCAGAGACGACCGTGCCGTGCCGTACCGGCTCGGGCGCGAGGTCGCGGCCGCGATTCCGGGCGCCCGATTCATTCCGCTGACAGGAGACGCGCACTTCCCGTGGCACGGTGATGCCGACGCGGTCGTTCGTGCGTGCCGCGAAGCGCTGGCGGCGACGCCGCAGAGGTCATCGCGTCACGCGAATGGCGAGGAGCACGTCCTGTCGTCGCGCGAGCATGAAATTCTGGCGTGTATCGCGCGAGGTCTCAGTGATCGCGAAATCGCCGAAGACCTTGTGCTGAGCCCGCACACCGTGCACCGGCACGTCGCGAACATCCGCCGCAAGCTGGGCCGCACCTCACGAACCGCCGCCGTCGCCGAAGCCGCGCGACGGGGACTCCTGTGAGATAGCCGAAAAGGGCCATCTGCGAAAGATGGCCGCATCGGGCGATGCGCGTGCCCCGCGCCCACTCCTACGTTTACGCCATGACCGAAATCGTCGATGTGAAGGCGAGCAGCGAACCGGGCGCAAAGCCGCAATCGGCTGCGTGGCTGCGGATCTTCGCTCTCGCGTACGACCCCTTGCTGTGGCTGGGTGAGATCGCAGGCATGCGCCGCAGGCGCGCCGCGCTGCTGGCCGATGCCTACGGTCGTGTCGTCGAGATCGGCGCCGGCACGGGGTTGAACGTCGCGCACTATCCAGAGGCGGTCACGGAGCTGGTGCTCACCGAGCCCGAGCCGGGAATGCGCAAGAAGCTCTCGCGTCGGGTACGCCAATGCGGGTCTGCCACACGGATTGTCGACGCTACAGCAGAGCGGCTGCCACTTGCCGACGCGTCGGTGGACACGGTCGTCTCGACGCTCGCCCTGTGCACGGTCGACGAGCCCGAACGTGCACTGCGCGAGATCGCTCGTGTGCTCCGGCCCGGCGGGCAGCTGCTGTTCATCGAGCATGTGCGCGCAAGCTCGCGGCTGCTGGCGGCGTGCCAGGACAAACTCGTCGAACCGTGGCGCCACTTCGCAGCAGGCTGCCGTTGCAACCGCGACACCGTCGGGCGCCTGCGCGCCTGCGGCTACACGGTCGCGGCCCAGAACGTCGTTTGGCGCGGTATGCCGGCGATCGTCCACCCGCTCGCCATCGGACGTGCAACGCGCACCGTCACTGCATCGGTCGAGCATGAGTCCGAAGGGTAAGCATGAAAATCCGTGGAATCGAAGGAATGTCGATAGCGGCAGTCGCATTGTCGTGCACGTTGGTCGGAATCGGTCTCGGCGTCGGCGTCGCCGACGCCAAGCCAATGGAACGCGAACATCAAAGATATTGCGCCAAAATAGTCAAGGATTACGAAACGACCGCGCGGATCTATCGGGACTACCACAAGAGGTACGGTCCCAACGACGCGCTAACCATCCAGGCTTCCAGTAACTACTCCCGCGCAGCCGAGGCTTACGCGAGCTCACCCTGCTAACGAGCGGGGCGACAGGCGGCGGTCTCCAGCTTGACTGAGACACTTCCGTCATGACCGATCGCGCGCAGGTGCCGACCGCAGCCGACTTCCCCGTGCACTGGCCGGTGACCACCAGGTGGGCCGACAACGACATGTTCGGACACCTCAACAACGCGGTGTACTACGCGTTGTTCGACTCGGCGATCAACGGCTGGATCAACACGAGTCTCGGGATCGACCCGCTGACCGTGCCATGGCTGGGCGTGGTCGCGGAATCGGGATGCCGGTACCTGGCCGAACTGCGGTTCCCGGATCCGCTGACCGTCGGCCTGGCGGTCACCCGGCTCGGCACCAGCAGCGTCACCTACCAACTGGGGCTGTGGCAACACGACGGCCCGACCGCGGCGGTCGGGCACTGGGTGCACGTCTATGTGGACCGGGACGGCCGGCGGCCGGTGCCGATCCCGGCGTCGATCCGCGAGCTGCTGGAAAAGGCGCGCTTCGACCATCAGGAGTAGTCGATATGCTCGTCGGATGCCGCTCGTGAGCAAAACCGTCGAGGTGGCGGCCTCCGCCGAGGCGATCATGGGAATCGTCGCCGACTTCGAGGCCTACCCCCAGTGGAACGAAGAAATCAAAGGGTGCTGGGTGCTGGCCCGGTACGACGACGGGCGGCCCAGTCAGTTACGTCTCGACGTCGTCGTGCAGGGGCAGGCGGGCACGTTCATCACCGCGGTCTACTACCCGGGCGAGAACCAGATCTTCACGGTGCTGCAGCAGGGCGATCATTTCGACAAGCAGGAGCAGAAGTTCTCGGTGGTTCCGATGGGCCCCACCTCGCTGCTGACCGTCGACCTCGACGTCGAGACCAAGCTGCCCATCCCGAAGCCGATGGTGAAGAAGGCGATCGGGGACACGCTGGACTACCTGGCCGACAACCTCAAGGCTCGCGCCGAACAGCTGGCCTCGACGTAGGGGCGGTCCGTCAGTCGGGCAGCGCATCCAGCCACTTTTCGAAGTCGCGGCCCGCGAGCATGTCGGCTTCGGCCCGCAGGTCGAGCTCCCGCTTGCGAATCCGGTCTGCGGTTGAGCGCGGGGTGTCACCCGGGCCGTAAAGTCCGCGCCGCAGCCGCCGCACCCGGCCGTGTGCCATCTCCCAGCGCAAGGCGTCGGAGACCCACTTGGGGGCCGGTCCGGGGAGTGCGAAGTTGTAGTAGTCGAGTGCGTCGATCAAGTCGGGAATCGTCGTGGGGCCGTGCTGGGACAGATGGAACGTCAGCACGTACCGCAGTTCGACGCCGTAGATGTGTCGCTTCCTGGTCATGGCGACGAATGTGCCGCGGGCATCCGACAGTTCCCGTCCACCGCGTCACATCATCCACAGGCGGCCCCACGCGATCCCCAGGCGGCCCCAGGCGTCGCTGCCGACCATTCGGGAAGGTGCCCACCTCGCAGCGAAAAAGTCGCTGGCAGCGAATTATTCGCTGATAGCCGGGCACCGGTCCAGGTGGTCGGGCAGCGGGTCGGTTTCAAACGGGTGCCGGCGCGAAGCGCCGCTAGCCTCAGCCCCACAACCCCGTCTCGTCGAGGCGCGCGATCAGCCGCTGGGCCCCGTCGGTGAACTCGCCGGCAGTCAGCGCGACGGCGGTGTCGACGTCGCGTCGGCGCAGCGCCGCGATGAGCTCGCGGTGGATCGCCACCGCCGAACCCCCCCACTGCGGGTCGCCCGCGTAGATCTGCCCGGGCAGATAGCGCGCGACGTGCAGAAGGAACCAGGCCAGCTTGATCCGGCCGGTCGACCGGTTGAACGCGCGGTGGAACGCGAACTCCGCGGCGGCGATCTCGGCGATGTCGTGGCGGGTGACCGTGGCTTCGAGCTCGTCGTTGAGCCGGTCCAACTCGTCGATCTCGTCGGTGGTGATGCGTTCGGTGGCGGTGGCCGCGAGCTCCCGCGCGATCGTCGCCTGCAGCCAGAAGATGTCCTCGACGTCGGCGCGGGTCAGTGGCACCACCACGTGGCCGCGGTGCGGTTCGAGCTGCACCATGCCCTCACCGCGCAGCGTGCGCAGCGCCTCGCGCACCGGGGTGATGCTCACCCCGAGCGCCGCGGCGGTCTCGTCGAGCCTGATGAAGGTGCCCGGCCGCAGCACACCGGTCATGATGTCGGCGCGCAGACGCGCCGCGACCTCGTCGGACAGTTGTTCACGCCGCACTCCCCGCGGCGGCCTGGGAAGCCGGGCGGTGGGTGCGTTCACTGTGTTCTCCGGTGCGTTCTGGCCATCAACGACGAGGAAATGACGGGGTCTTGTACCCGAGCGGCCGAGGCCATAGTGTGACCGGGGCAACACCATGTTTGATCAAATGTCAAACGCGCGCAACCCCGAGATCCGATGGAGCAGCAGCAGGTGAGTTCCCTTCCCCCGCCGGACCCCGACCCCACTACACAGCCGTACCTCGCCCGCAGGCAGAACTGGACGAACCAGCTGGCCCGCCATGCGCTGATGCAGCCCGACGCCACCGCTTTGCGCCACCTCGGCAAGACCACGACCTGGCGTGAGCTCGACGAGCGGGTGAACGCGCTGGCCGGCGCATTGAGCCGCCGCGGGGTGAGCTTCGGCGACCGGGTGCTGATCCTGATGCTCAACCGCACCGAGTACGTCGAGGCGTTCCTCGCGGTCAACAAGCTCGGAGCGGTTGCGGTACCGGTCAACTTCCGCATGACCCCGCCCGAGATCGCGTACCTGGTCAGTGACTGCCAAGCCACGGTCGTCATCACCGAGGCGGTACTGGCCACCGTCGCCACCGCGGTCCGCGACATCGACTCGACGCTGACCACCGTCATCGTGGCCGGCGGCGCCACCGAAAACGACGTGATCGGCTACGACGACCTGATCGCCGAGCCCGGTGAGCCGGCGACGGTCGTCGACATCCCCAACGACTCCCCTGCGCTGATCATGTACACCTCCGGCACGACGGGCCGGCCCAAAGGCGCGGTGCTCACCCACACCAACATCGCCGGCCAGGCGCTGACGTTCCTGTTCACCAACGGCGCCGACATCAACAACGACGTCGGGTTCATCGGCGTGCCCATGTTCCACATCGCCGGCATCGGCAACATGATCCCCGGCCTGCTGCTGGGCCGACCGACGGTCATCTATCCGCTGGGCGCCTTCAATCCCGATGAGCTGCTCGACGTCCTCGAAGCCGAGCAGGTGACCGGGATCTTCCTCGTGCCCGCACAGTGGCAGGCGGTGTGCGCCGCGCAGAAGTCACGGCCGCGTCAGCTGCGGCTGCGGGTGTTGTCCTGGGGCGCCGCGCCGGCGTCGGACACCCTGCTGCGCCAGATGGCCGAGACATTCCCCGGCACCCAGATCCTGGCCGCGTTCGGGCAGACGGAGATGTCGCCGGTGACGTGCATGTTGTTGGGCGAGGACGCGATCCGCAAACTCGGATCGGTCGGCAAGGTGATCCCCACTGTCGCGGCGCGTGTGGTCGACGAGGACATGAACGATGTGCCGATCGGTCAGGTCGGCGAGATCGTCTACCGCGCACCGACTCTCATGGCCGGCTACTGGAACAACCCCCAGGCCACCGCCGAAGCGTTTGCTGGCGGGTGGTTTCACTCCGGCGATCTCGTGCGCCAGGACGAGGAGGGTTACGTCTGGGTGGTCGACCGCAAGAAGGACATGATCATCTCCGGCGGAGAGAACATCTACTGCGCCGAAGTCGAGAACGCGCTCGCCGCCCACCCGGCGATCGCGGAGGTCGCCGTCATCGGGCGCCCGGACGAGAAATGGGGCGAGGTCCCCGTCGCGGTCGTCGCCCTCGGCGCGGCCGAGCAGACCGATCTTGACCTGCGCGAGCTCGACGCGTTCCTCGACGAACGGCTCGCCAGGTACAAGCATCCGAAAGCCGTCGAGGTCGTTGATGCGTTGCCGCGCAACCCCGCCGGCAAAGTCCTGAAAACCGAACTGCGCGCGCGGTTTGGGGCCGACAGGCCGGTTGACGCCGCTGAAAGTAGCTCGGAGGGAACGGTTTCTGCTGCGCCACAGCCGAATTAGAGAACGGAATCGGGTTTGCTAACGGTTACGGGCACAATCCGCCCGATGCCCTGCACGGCGGGAATCGCATCGGGTACATTCCTGTGGTCTGTCTTACTACCGACTGGTAGCGAGACGGGGATAACAACGATCAGGTCGGGGCAAGGAGGGGTCGTGCGACAGGGGCTGCCGGTGCACCGCGACAGTCGCCGTTGCGCCACGGGAGCACACTGGTGACGGCGTCGACCGGCGTTGTCGGTTACGTACGCGATCAGGTCAGACCCGGCCTGGAGGCGGTCGGCGGCTTCGTGCGCATGTGCGTTCTCGTCGGTAAAGCACTGTTCAAGCCGCCGTTCCAGTGGCGCGAGTTCATCCTGCAGAGCTGGTTTTTGATGCGGGTGGCGTTCCTGCCGACGCTGGCGGTGTCCATCCCGCTGACCGTGCTGCTGATCTTCACGCTCAACATTCTCTTGGCCGAGTTCGGCGCCGCCGACGTCTCCGGTGCGGGGGCGGCGATCGGCGCCGTCACGCAGCTCGGCCCACTGGTGACGGTGCTCGTGGTCGCCGGGGCGGGCTCGACCGCCATCTGCGCGGACCTGGGAGCGCGCACCATCCGCGAGGAGATCGACGCGCTCGAGGTGCTCGGGATCGACCCGATTCACCGGCTGGTGGTGCCCCGCGTGGTCGCCTCCACCTTCGTCGCCTTGTTGCTCAACGGCGCGGTGATCACGGTCGGTCTGGTCGGCGGTTTCATCTTCGGCGTCTACCTGCAGAACGTCTCGGCGGGCGCGTACGTCTCGACGCTGACCCTGATCACCGGCCTGCCCGAGGTCGTCATCTCGATCGTGAAGGCCATGACGTTCGGCCTGATCGCCGGCCTGGTCGGCTGCTACCGCGGCCTGACGGTCGCCGGTGGCGCGAAGGGCGTCGGCACCGCGGTCAACGAGACCCTGGTGCTCTGCGTCATCGCGCTGTTCGCGGTCAACGTGGTCCTGACCACGATCGGTGTCCGGTTCGGAACAGGGAGCTGACGTGTCGACGACAACGGTCCTGCGTTCTCGGTTTCCGCGGGGGTTCAGCCGTGCCCAAAGCGTCGCCAGTGCACCGGCGCGGTTCCTCGACAGCGTCGGGCACGTCGCGTGGTTCGTCATCACCTCTGTCGGGTCGATCGGCCACGCACTGCGCTACTACCGCAAGGAGACACTGCGCCTGATCGCCGAGATCGGCATGGGCACGGGCGCGATGGCCGTGATCGGCGGCACGGTCGCGATCGTCGGCTTCGTGACCTTGTCCGGTTCGTCGCTGGTCGCGATCCAGGGCTTCGCCTCGCTGGGCAACATCGGTGTCGAGGCGTTCACCGGCTTCTTCGCCGCATTGATCAACGTGCGTATCGCCGCTCCGGTCGTCGCGGGTCAGGCGCTGGCCGCCACGGTGGGCGCGGGCGCGACCGCCGAGCTGGGCGCCATGCGCATCAGCGAGGAGATCGACGCGCTCGAGGTGATGGGCATCAAGTCGATCTCGTATCTGGTGTCGACGCGGATCATGGCGGGCTTCATCGTGATCATCCCGCTGTACGCGATGGCGATCATCATGAGCTTTTTGTCCGCCCAGGTGACCACGACCATCTTCTACGGCCAGTCGATCGGCACATACGAGCACTACTTCCGAACGTTCCTGCGTCCCGACGACGTCTTCTGGTCGTTCATCCAGGCAGTGATCATTTCGGTCATCGTGATGCTCAACCACTGCTATTACGGCTACTTCGCCAGCGGCGGCCCAGTGGGCGTCGGCGAGGCCGTCGGTCGCTCGATGCGCGCCTCGCTGGTGGCGATCGTCTGCGTGGTCCTGTTCGCCTCGTTGGCGCTCTACGGCGTCGACCCGAACTTCAACCTGACGGTGTAGGCCATGACCCCCCCCCTCAACAACCCCCGCAC